>NZ_DAMAGB010000052.1:0-47399 GCF_031995485.1 Janthinobacterium sp. | reverse complement strand
GCCGTGCAACGGCCGCGGATCGAGAAACATGCGTGGCAAATTCTGGCAGCGGCAACGCTAACGATATGCCTTCTTTTAAGCATCGCTTCAGCGCCCCCGGGCTTGCTTGCGCTACAATCGGCGCTTCCCTTTGTGTCACTGCCGCGCGCGGCTCCCTACTAGTCCACTATGCTCCCTAAACGCCTGACCCTGCTTGCCCTGGCCGCCTTTGTCCTGGCTGGCTGCGAAACGCCCGCCCCGAAACCCGTACAAGTGCTGACGCCGCCAGAGCCGGTGGCCGTCACGCCGCGCAAGATCAGGATCGGCCTGGCGCTCGGCGGCGGCGCGGCGCGCGGCTTTGCCCATATCGGCGTGATCAAGGCGCTCGAATCGCAGGGCATCAATGCCGATATCGTCACCGGCACCAGCGCCGGCAGCGTGGTCGGTGCCTTGTATGCGGCGGGCAACTCCGGCTTTGCCTTGCAAAAGATGGCGTTTGACATGGACGAGGCGGCCATTTCCGACTGGGCGCTGCCGCTGTTCGGCAAGTCGTCCGGCGTGCTGAAAGGCGAGGCGCTGCAGACCTATGTCAACAAGGCGGTCGGCGGCGTGCCGCTGGAAAAACTCAAGATCCCGTTCGGCGTGGTGGCCACCGACCTGAAAAACGGCCAGCCTATCCTGTTCCAGCGTGGTAATACCGGCATGGCCGTGCGCGCCTCGTCGTCCGTGCCCGGCGTCTTCCAGCCGGTGGTCATCGGTGGCCATACCTATGTCGATGGCGGCCTGGTCGCACCGGTACCCGTGCGCTTTGCGCGCGACATGGGCGCCGATTTCATTATCGCCGTCAATATCTCGTCGCAGACCGATACCCAGAAAGCCATCAGCTCGATGGAGGTCATCATGCAGACGTTTGCCATCATGGGCCAGCGCATCAACCAGTTCGAGCTCAAGGATGCGGACGTGGTGATCCAGCCCAGCCTGGGCACCATGAAAGGCAACGATTTTGCAAGCCGCAACCAGGCCATCCTGGCGGGCGAGCAGGCGGCGTTTGCCGTGATGGCGCAGCTCAAGCAGAAACTCAAGGCCAGGCGCGAGCAGTAAATACGCCGGTGTGACGCCTGTTTCAGCTACAATTTTGAATCACCGAATGACCATATATCAAGGAAACATCATGCAATCGAAACCGGTACTGAGCCTGGAAGACATCAAAAAAATCGCCGCCGCCGCGGAAGCGGAAGCGATCAAGCATAACTGGGCAGTGACGATCGCCATCGTCGACGACGGCGGCCATCTGCTGTGGCTGCAGCGCATGGACGGCGTGGCGCCGATCTCGTCGCATATCGCGCCGGCCAAGGCCAAAACGGCCGCGCTGGGCCGCCGCGAGTCGCGCATCTATGAAGAAATGATCAATGGCGGCCGCGTATCGTTCCTGAGCGCGCCGGAAATCGACGGCCTGCTCGAAGGCGGCGTACCCATCATTTATGAAGGCCATCATGTGGGCGCCGTCGGCGTGTCGGGCGTGAAGTCGAATGAGGATGCACAGATCGCCAAGGCCGGGATCGCCGCCCTGTCCGCATAAGTAGTCGCCGATATTGCCCGACAAGCCGCCCTGCGCATGCCGGGCGGCTTTTTTCATGGCGGCGGCATTTTATGATGCCGTGGAAAAATTTTGCCGCAGATTCCGAATTTTCGTCCTTGTGGAAAAGCTGCCTTTTGGTTATAATTCAAAGGTTTAGCCAATCACACACATACCGTAGCGACTACCCATCTCATCATTCAAAATGACCGTTGACACACCCTGAGCGCACGCGACTCGGGTAGATAGGCGGTCGGTCTGACGTGGCGCAGCTACGGTAACTTTCTCAGGAGTTGCCCTTGCCGCCATTTTTTTCTGGCCCTGCCGTTCCAGCCATATTAGCGCTTGCTGATGGAACGATCTTCAAAGGATTTTCGATCGGTGCCGCCGGTCATACCACGGGCGAGGTTGTTTTCAATACCTCGATGACCGGGTACCAGGAAATCCTTACCGACCCCAGCTATAGCCGCCAGATGGTCACCCTGACCTATCCGCATATCGGCAATACGGGCGTCAATCCGGAAGACGTCGAATCTTCCAAGGTTCATGCTTCCGGCCTCATCATTCGCGATCTGCCTTTGCTGGCATCCAATTTCCGTTCCACCCTTTCCCTGTCCGATTACCTCAAAGCTGAAAATATCGTTGCCATCGCCGGCATCGATACGCGCAAGCTCACGCGCATCCTGCGTGAAAAAGGTGCGCAGGGCGGCGCCATCCTGGTCGGCACGCAAGGCAATGAACCGTCTGCCGCGCAGGCGCTGGACCTGGCCCGTTCCTTCCCCGGCCTGGCCGGCATGGACCTGGCGAAAGTCGTATCGGTGAAAACCGCCTACGAATACCGCGAAACGGAATGGACGCTGGGCGAGGGCTACGGCCAGCTGGCCGACGCCGACGCGAAATACCACGTGGTCGCCTTCGACTATGGCGTCAAGCGCAACATCCTGCGCATGCTGACGGCGCGCGGCTGCAAGGTCACCGTGCTGCCGGCGCAGGCCACCGCCGCCGATGCCCTGGCGCTCAATCCGGACGGCATCTTTTTGTCGAACGGCCCCGGCGACCCGGAGCCATGCGATTACGCCATTGCCGCCACCAAGGAGCTGATCGAGAAGGGCATCCCGACCTTCGGCATCTGCCTGGGCCACCAGATCATGGCCCTGGCTTCCGGCGCGAAAACGCTGAAGATGAAGTTTGGCCACCACGGCGCCAACCACCCGGTGCAGGACCTGGAAACCAGACAGGTCCTGATCACCTCGCAAAACCACGGTTTCGCAGTCGACGCAGCCACCTTGCCTGCCAACTGCCGCGTGACCCATGAATCGCTGTTCGACGGCTCCCTGCAGGGCTTTGCCCGCACGGACAAGCCGGCCTTCTGCTTCCAGGGCCACCCTGAAGCGTCGCCGGGCCCGATGGATGTTGCTTACCTGTTTGACCGCTTCATCGGTTTGATGGATGCGGAGGAGAAAAAGAAAAATGCCTAAACGTTTAGATATCAAAAGTATTCTGATTATTGGCGCCGGCCCGATCGTGATCGGCCAGGCCTGCGAGTTCGACTATTCCGGCGCGCAAGCGTGCAAGGCCCTGCGCGAAGAGGGCTACAAAGTGATCCTGGTCAACAGCAATCCTGCGACCATCATGACCGACCCGGAAATGGCCGACGTCACCTACATCGAACCGATCACCTGGTCGGTAGTCGAGCGTATCATCGCCAAGGAGCGTCCTGACGCGATCCTGCCGACGATGGGCGGCCAGACCGCGCTGAACTGCGCGCTGGACCTGTTCAACAACGGCGTGCTGGCCAAATACAACGTCGAGCTGATCGGCGCCTCGCCGGAAGCGATCGACAAGGCCGAAGACCGTTCGAAGTTCAAGGACGCGATGACCAAGATCGGCCTCGGTTCGGCCCGTTCCGGCGTGGCGCACTCGATGGAAGAGTCGTGGGCCGTGCAGCGCACGCTGGGTTTCCCGACCATTATCCGTCCATCGTTCACCATGGGCGGCAGTGGCGGCGGCATCGCCTACAACGAAGAAGAATTCGAAACCATCTGCAAGCGCGGCCTGGAAGCGTCGCCGACCAAGGAATTGCTGATCGAAGAATCCTTGCTGGGCTGGAAAGAGTACGAGATGGAAGTGGTGCGCGACAAGGCGGACAACTGCATCATCATCTGCTCGATCGAAAACCTGGACCCGATGGGCGTGCACACGGGCGACTCGATCACGGTCGCGCCGGCGCAGACGCTGACGGACAAGGAGTACCAGATCATGCGCAATGCGTCGCTGGCAGTGCTGCGCGAGATCGGCGTCGACACCGGCGGCTCGAACGTGCAGTTCTCGATCAATCCGGTCGATGGCCGCATGATCGTCATCGAAATGAACCCGCGCGTGTCGCGTTCGTCGGCACTGGCGTCGAAGGCCACCGGCTTCCCGATCGCGAAAATCGCCGCCAAGCTGGCAGTCGGTTTCACCTTGGACGAGCTGCGCAATGAAATCACGGGCGGCGCCACGCCGGCCTCGTTCGAACCGTCGATCGATTACGTCGTCACCAAGATCCCGCGTTTCACGTTCGAGAAATTCCCGACCGCCGATCATCACCTGACGACGCAGATGAAATCGGTCGGCGAAGTGATGGCGATCGGCCGCACGTTCCAGGAATCGTTCCAGAAAGCCCTGCGCGGCCTGGAAGTGGGCGTCGACGGCATGAACGAAAAAACCAAGGACCGCGAAAAGATCGAAGAGGAACTGGGCGAGCCGGGACCGGAGCGCATCTGGTACGTGGGCGACGCGTTCGCGCAAGGTTTCACGCTGGAAGAAGTGCACAATCTCACCAAGATCGACCCATGGTTCCTGATCCAGATCAAGGAAATCGTCGACCTGGAACTGTGGCTGGATACGCAGAAGCTGGAAGGCCTGGATAAAACCACGCTGTACAAGCTGAAGCAAAAAGGCTTCTCGGACCGCCGCCTGGGCTTCCTGCTGCAGACCACCGATACGGCCGTGCGCCAGCAGCGCCATGCGCTGGGTATCCGTCCCGTCTACAAACGCGTCGACACCTGCGCGGCCGAGTTCTCGACCGACACGGCGTACATGTACTCGACCTATGACGAAGAGTGCGAATCGAATCCGACCGACAAGAAAAAGATCATGGTGCTGGGCGGTGGCCCGAACCGTATCGGCCAGGGTATCGAATTCGACTATTGCTGCGTCCATGCCGCGCTGGCCATGCGCGAAGACGGCTACGAGACCATCATGGTCAACTGCAACCCGGAAACCGTGTCGACCGACTACGATACCTCGGACCGCCTGTACTTTGAGTCCCTGACGCTGGAAGACGTGCTGGAAATCGTCGCCATCGAAAAACCGGTCGGCGTGATCGTGCAGTACGGCGGCCAGACGCCATTGAAACTGGCGCTGGACCTGGAAGCGAACGGCGTGCCGATCATCGGCACTTCGCCCGACATGATCGATGCGGCCGAAGACCGCGAGCGTTTCCAGCAGCTGCTGCACAAGCTGGAACTGCGCCAGCCGCCCAACCGCACCGCCCGCACCGAAGCCGACGCCCTGGCGCTGGCGCAGGAAATCGGCTATCCGCTGGTGGTGCGTCCTTCCTACGTGCTGGGCGGGCGTGCGATGGAAATCGTCCACGAGCAGCGCGACCTCGAGCGCTATATGCGCGAAGCGGTCAAGGTCTCGCACGATTCGCCGGTGCTGCTGGACCGCTTCCTGAATGACGCCATCGAATGCGATGTCGATTGCATCTCGGACGGCGAAACCACCTTTATCGGTGGCGTGATGGAACACATCGAACAGGCTGGCGTGCACTCGGGCGATTCGGCCTGCTCGCTGCCACCGTACTCGCTGGCGCCGGATACCATCGCCGAATTGAAGCGCCAGACGGCGCTGATGGCCAAGGGCCTGAACGTGGTCGGCCTGATGAACGTGCAGTTCGCGATCCAGAAACAGGAAATCGAAGGCGAACTGAAAGACGTGGTCTACGTGCTGGAAGTCAATCCGCGCGCCTCGCGCACCGTGCCTTTCGTCTCGAAAGCCACTGGCCTGCAGCTGGCGAAAATTGCCGCCCGCTGCATGGTCGGCCAGACCCTGGCGTCGCAGGGCGTGACGCAGGAAGTGGTGCCGCCTTACTTCAGCGTCAAGGAAGCCGTGTTCCCGTTCGTCAAGTTCCCTGGCGTGGACACCATCCTGGGGCCGGAAATGAAGTCGACCGGCGAAGTGATGGGCGTGGGCGAGACCTTCGGCGAAGCGTTCGTCAAGTCGCAGCTGGGGGCCGGCGTCAACCTGCCGAAGACCGGCAAGGTCTTCATCAGCGTGAAGTCGTCGGACAAGCCGCGCGCCGTGCAAGTGGCGCGCGACCTGGTCGAATCCGGCTTTACCGTGGTTGCCACCAAGGGCACGGCTGCCGTCATCGCCGCCGCCGGCATTGCCGTCACCCCGGTGAACAAGGTGATCGAAGGCCGTCCGCACGTGGTCGACATGATCAAGAACCACGAGATCGTGCTGGTGATTAACACCGTCGAAGAAAAACGCAGCGCCATCGTCGATTCGCGGGCCATCCGCACCTCGGCCCTGGCCTCGCGCGTGACGACCTACACCACCATCGCCGGCGCGGAAGCGGCGGTCGAAGGCATCCGCCACCTCGACGAGTTGCGCGTGTACGATCTGCAGGGCCTGCACAAGACCCTGAACCAGGCGTAATTGCCAAGCTATTTGCAGTGACTGCCGTTAGGCGGTACACTGCATGCTTATCAACCACAGAGTTCCGTGCAGAGCAGCGCGCGGCCTCTGTGGTTTTCACTTGGTGGCGTCGTTTGCACGACCTGACACTGATAACTAGCAGATAGTAGAGATAACATGACCTCAGTCCCATTGACCAAATTCGGCGCAGAACTCCTGAAAGAGGAGCTGCATCATTTGAAGACCAAGGAACGCCGCATCGTCATCGATGCGATCGCCGAAGCGCGCTCGCACGGCGACCTGTCGGAAAACGCCGAATACGACGCGGCCAAGGAACGCCAGGCGTTCGTCGAAGGCCGTATCGCCGAACTCGAAGGCAAGCTGGGCGCCGCCCAGATCATCGACCCGACCGCGCTGGACGCGGAAGGCCGCGTGGTGTTTGCCTCGACCGTGAACCTGGAAGACCTGGAATCGGGCCAGAAAGTGACGTACCAGATTGTCGGCCTCGACGAAGCCGACCTGAAGCTCAATAAAGTTTCCGTGACCTCGCCGATTGCCCGCGCGCTGATCGGCAAGTATGCCGGCGACGTGGTTGAAGTGCAGGCGCCGTCCGGCCCGCGCGAATACGAAATCCTGGAAGTGCTGTACATCTGATGCTCGCGCGCATCCGCATCCTGGTTGCCACGCTGTGGGCCGGCAGCCTGTGGACCATCGGTTTTGTCGTTGCGCCCACGCTGTTCGGCACCCTGAGCGACCGCGTGCTGGCAGGCAATATCGCCGGCAGCATGTTCCGCGCCGAGGCCTGGCTGTCGATCGCCTGCGCGCTGATCCTGCTGGCCTTGCTGCAGTGGGCGCCCGGCGCGCTGGAGCCCAAGCGCCGCCGCCTGCTGGGCGCGCTGGTCTTGTCGATGCTGGTATGCGCGCTGGTCAGCCATTTTGGCATCACGCCGTTGATGAGCGAACTCAAGGCGCAGGCGCCGTCGGGCATCATGGACGACGCCCTGCGCAGCCGCTTCGGCATGCTGCATGGCGTATCGACGCTGGTGTTTGCGGTGCAGAGCCTGCTGGCGGGCGTGCTGATCTGGAAGCAGCAGTAATTGTTTTAACCCGAAAAGCAAAAAATCCGGGGTCAGACCCTGAGGGTCTGACCCCAGCCCTTGCCTTTGGGGTGGAAATAAAAAAAGCGGAGCGATGGAAAAGTCCATGCTCCGCTTCCTGTTTCAACCGCCTGGCGGCGGCTGAGGTCGGGCTTACTTGCTGCCCAGTGCGCTTTTCTTGGCGCTCTTCTGGCGCGGCTTGGCACGCTTGATCGAACCGCCTTCGGTGACGCGCTCATTGCCTTTGATCATGACTTTCGTCACGCTCGGGCGCTTGGTGCCACTGGCGCTGGCTTTGACGATGGTCACTTCGCGCATGCCCTTGCCGGAGCTGATCTTCTCCTTCACCACTTCTTTTTTCGGACGGTAGATTACCAGCAGTTTGCCTATGTGTTGTACCGGGGCGGCGCCGAGATTGCCGCAAATCGTCTCGTACATTCCGACGCGGGCTTCACGGTCGTCGCCGAACACGCGTACTTTGATCAGGCCGTGTGAATCCAGGCCGAGGTCGATCTCTTTGAGGACAGCAGGTGTCAAGCCCGCTTCGCCGATAATGACGATAGGCTTCAGCGCGTGTGCTTCGGCGCGCAGTGCGCTGCGCTCAACGGGTGTAAGTTTTAGCATAATAATTTTTAGTAATTCCCTTAAAAGCAGTATTCTACGCGAATGGCAAAGAAGAAATTAAACAAAAACTGGTTGCACGACCACATTAATGACCCATATGTGAAGTTGGCGCAAAAAGAGGGCTACCGCGCCCGGGCCGCATACAAGCTCAAGGAAATCGATGAAGACGAAAAACTGATCAAGCCTGGCCAGGTAATCGTCGACCTCGGTTGCACCCCTGGCAGCTGGGCGCAATACACGCGCCGCAAGCTGGCCGGCAAGGATGGCGGCGGCGTCAATGGTACGCTGATTGGCCTCGACATGCTGGAAATGGAGCCGATTGCGGACTTCCACTTCATCCAGGGCGATTTCCGCGAAGCGCGCGTGCTGCGCCAGCTGGAGGTGGTGTTGCAAGGGCGCAAAGTCGACCTGGTGCTGTCGGACATGGCGCCGAATCTGTCGGGCATTGCCACGGCCGACGCCGCGCGCATGGAACACCTGATCGACCTGGCCATCGAATTTTCGCAGCTGCACCTGAAACCATCGGGCGTCTTGCTGGTCAAGTGTTTCAAGGACATGGGCTTCAGCCAGATCGTCGAGAAATTCCGCGACGAGTTCAAGGTGGTGGTGCAGAAGAAACCGAAGGCCAGCCGCGACAAGTCATCGGAAATCTTCCTGATGGGCCGCGGTATCAAGAATCCGATGAAAAATGCCGTTGAAGAAGACGATTCCACTCTTGATATTTAAGGTGGAATCCGCACATGGGAACGAGGAGTGCGGTAGCGATGATGGCTTGCAAGGCTAAATTGTTTATACTGCACTTCTTGACGTAGGCGCAGGTATTTGGCGCACACGGATCGGCGGGCTTTGGCACGGCCCGCTTATTGCGAGTAAAATCGTGTTTCTAGCTATAGCAAAAAGATGCGCACTGCATCCAAGGAGTCTTCGTGAATAACATGTTTTCCAAATCTGCCATCTGGGTAGTCGTCTTGCTGCTGCTGTTCATGCTGTTCAAGCAGTTCGATAGCCATGGCGCCACGGGCGGCAGCAAGGCCATCGCTTATTCCGATTTGCTGGATGAGGTCAAAGCCAAGCGCGTCAAGGACGTCGTGATCGAAGGTTCGTCGATCACCGCCAAGCTCAGTGACGATACCAAGGTGCGTACCACCGCCACCAGTCTCGACAAGGGCCTGATCGGCGACCTGCGCGACAACGGCGTGCACTTCGACGTGCGCCCACCTGAGGAACCATCGTTCCTGCAATCGATTTTTGTCTCCTGGTTCCCGATGCTGTTGCTGATCGGCGTCTGGGTCTTCTTCATGCGCCAGATGCAGGGCGGCGGCAAGGGCGGGGCATTCTCGTTCGGCAAGTCGAAAGCCCGCATGATGGATGAAGCAAGCAACACCGTTACCTTCGCCGACGTCGCCGGTTGCGACGAAGCGAAAGAAGAAGTCAACGAAGTGGTCGACTTCCTCAAGGATCCGAGCAAGTTCCAGAAACTGGGCGGCCGCATTCCACGCGGCGTGCTGATGGTCGGCCCTCCAGGCACGGGTAAAACCCTACTGGCGCGTGCGATCGCCGGCGAAGCCAAGGTGCCATTCTTCTCGATCTCGGGTTCCGACTTCGTGGAAATGTTTGTCGGTGTCGGCGCCAGCCGTGTGCGCGACATGTTCGAGAACGCCAAGAAACACTCGCCTTGCATCATCTTCATCGACGAGATCGACGCGGTCGGCCGTCACCGTGGCGCCGGGACCGGCGGCGGCAATGACGAGCGCGAACAGACGCTGAACCAGCTGCTGGTCGAGATGGACGGTTTTGAAGCGAACTCCGGCGTGATCGTCGTGGCCGCCACCAACCGTGCCGACGTGCTCGACAAAGCGCTGCTGCGCCCGGGCCGTTTCGACCGCCAGGTGTCGGTGGGCCTGCCGGACATCCGCGGCCGTGAACAGATCCTGAACGTGCACATGCGCAAAGTGCCGATCGGCACCGACGTCAAGGCCGACATCCTGGCACGCGGCACGCCTGGTTTTTCGGGCGCCGACCTGGCCAACCTGGTCAACGAAGCTGCCCTGTTCGCCGCGCGCCGCAGCAAGCGCCTGGTGGAAATGTCGGACTTCGAAGATGCAAAAGACAAGATTTACATGGGTCCCGAGCGTAAATCGATGATCATCCGCGAGGAAGAGCGCCGCAATACGGCTTACCATGAGTCCGGTCACGCAGTCGTTGCCAAGCTGCTGCCGAAAGCCGACCCGGTGCACAAGGTCACCATCATGCCGCGTGGCTGGGCCCTGGGCCTGACCTGGCAGTTGCCGGAACATGACAATCTGTCGGCCTACAAGGACAAGATGCTGGAAGAAATTTCCATCCTGTTTGGCGGCCGTATTGCGGAAGAAATTTTCGTCGGCCAGATGTCGACCGGCGCGTCGAACGACTTCTCGCGCGCCACCAAGCTGGCCCGCTCGATGGTCACCCGCTTCGGCATGTCCGACAGCATGGGCGTGATGGTCTACGAAGACAGCGAAAACGAAGGTTTCTTCGGCGGCGCCACCAAGACGATCTCGGAAGCGACCCAGCAAAAGGTCGATGCCGAAATCCGCAGCATCCTCGACACGCAATATGCACTGTCGCGCAAGCTGCTGGAAAGCAACCGCGACAAGGTCGAAATGATGACCAAGGCCCTGCTGGAATGGGAAACCATCGATGCCGAGCAGATCAACGACATCATGGCCGGCCTGGAGCCGCGTCCACCGAAAGTCATTCCGCCACGCCGCAATGCGGGCGACAGCGGCGCCGGCGGCATCTCGCCCAACGTGACGGCGCCAGCCTGATCGTGACAGCCGTCCTGGCGACGGCACACGATACAAAGGGTAAGGAGAAATCCTTGCCCTTTTTTATTACAGCTTCCTGCTCTCTTCGATTACACAGATGGACATGCGACACTATTTACAATTCGGCCGCTTCGGCTTCCAGCTGCAGGCAGCCGAACAAGGCAGGCAAGCCCTGGTCATGGGCATCCTCAATATCACGCCAGACTCGTTTTCCGATGCGGGCAAGTTCCAGCACCTGGAGTTTGCCCTGTCGCGCGCCGAGCAGATGATACTTGATGGCGCCGACATCCTCGATATCGGCGGCGAATCGAGCCGGCCGGGCGCACCGCCGGTGCCGCTGGCGGACGAATTGCGGCGCGTGATGCCGGTGCTGTATGCGCTGCGCGACTGCGGCAAGCCCTTGTCCGTCGACACGTACAAGCCGCAGGTGATGCGCGAAGCCATCCTGGCCGGCGCCGACATGATCAACGATATCAATGGCTTTCGCGCGCCGGGCGCCATCGAGGCTGTGAAAGACAGCGATTGCGCGCTGTGCATCATGCACATGCAAAGCGTACCGGAGACCATGCAGGACCAGCCGCAGTACGAGGACGTGGTGCGTGAAGTTATCGATTTCCTGCGCGAGCGCGTCGATGCCATGCTGGCCGCCGGTGTCGAGCGCGAGCGCCTGTGCATCGATCCCGGCTTTGGCTTCGGCAAGTCGGTGGAACAGAATTATGCGCTGCTGCGCGCCACCGGGCGGTTGCGCAGCGAGCTGGGCTTGCCCGTGCTGGCCGGCCTGTCGCGCAAGTCGATGTTGGGCGCCGTTACCGGCCGCCCGGTCGAGCAGCGGCTGGCAGGCAGCCTGGGCGGCGCATTGGCTGCGGTAGCGCAAGGCGCGGAGATTGTACGTGTGCATGATGTTGCAGAGACCGTCGACGCGCTGGCGGTCTGGCGCATGGCCCATTGACCCTGTAAGATTCATTATAAACAACAAAAAGAGAAATATATGACACGTAAGTATTTTGGTACCGATGGCATCCGGGGCCTGGTGGGCACGGCGCCGATCACACCCGATTTTGTAATGCGCCTGGGCTATGCGGCCGGCAAAGTGCTGGCCAAGTCGCAAAGCAGCAAGGTGCGCCCGACAGTGCTGATCGGCAAGGACACGCGTATTTCCGGCTATATGCTGGAAGCGGCGCTCGAAGCTGGTCTGGCGGCGGCTGGCGTGGACGTGATGCTGGCAGGCCCGGTGCCGACCCCGGCGATTGCCTACCTGACGCGCGCGCTGCGCCTGACAGCCGGCGTGGTGATCTCGGCTTCGCACAATCCCTACCATGACAACGGCATCAAGTTTTTCTCGGCGCAAGGCACCAAATTGCCCGACAGCCTGGAGCAGGAAATCGAGCAGGCGCTCGACGAGCCAATGGACTGCGTACCGTCCGAAAAGCTGGGCCGCGCCAAGCGGCTCGATGACGCTTCCGGCCGCTATATCGAATTTTGCAAGAGTACTTTTCCGAACGAACTCGATTTGCATGGCCTGAAGATCGTCGTCGATTGCGCGCATGGCGCGGCCTACCATATCGCACCGCATGTGTTCCATGAGCTCGGTGCCGAGGTGATTGCCATCGGTAACAAGCCGGACGGCTTCAATATCAACGCCGGCTTTGGCGCCACCGCCACCCAGGCCATGGCCGCCGCCGTGGTCGAGCATGGCGCCGACCTCGGCATCGCGCTCGACGGCGACGCCGACCGCCTGATCATGTGCGACGCCGCCGGCCGCCTGTATAACGGCGACGAACTGCTGTACGTGATGGTCAAGGACCGCCTGGCGACCGGCCCCGTGGCTGGCGCCGTCGGCACCCTGATGACCAATATGGCGCTGGAAGTGTTGCTGAAAGAAAAAGGTATCGGCTTTGCACGCGCCAAGGTGGGCGACCGCTATGTGCTGGAAGTGATGAAGGAAAAGGGCTGGATACTGGGCGGCGAGGGGTCGGGCCACCTGCTGTGCCTGGACAAGCACACGACCGGCGACGGCATCGTGTCCGCGCTGCAGGTGCTGTCGGCACTCAAGCGCAGCGGCCAGAGCCTGCAGCAGTGTTTGGCCGAACTGGTGCTGTTTCCGCAAACGCTGATCAATGTGCGCGTGGCGCCGGGCACCGACTGGAAGCAGAATGCGGCCATGGTGGACGAAACGGCCACGGTCGAAGCGGAACTGGGCGATACGGGCCGCGTACTGATCCGCGCATCCGGCACGGAACCATTGATACGCGTGATGGTCGAAGCGAAAGACAAGGACAAGGCGGAAAGCATGGCCAGGCGCATTGCCGACAAGCTGGCGGCCTAATTTTGGCGCACAGGGCCTGGCCGATAGTTATTTCCATCTATTTTGCCTCTGGCAATTGACGAAATTGTTGCCAGGCCTTATTATCTTGTCTTCGGAGTGTGGCGCAGCCCGGTAGCGCACCTGGTTTGGGACCAGGGGGTCCAAGGTTCGAATCCTTGTACTCCGACCAAAGTCATAAGCGGGCTGTCAGAAATGACAGCCCGTTTTCTATTGTGGGGCAGGGATATTTCATCGCTGTCCTGCATCAGTTAAAATACTGCACCTTTCCGCCCATCGTTCAACGGATAGGACAACGGTCTTCTAAACCGTGAATGGGGGTTCGATTCCCTCTGGGCGGACCAGCGATTGCTGGCCCTCGACGCGATGCTTCCATCGGCATCGGCTCCCTTATTCTTCCTGTTCTTTCTTGTTCCCTGCGCCAAACAGGCGATCCTTGGCGTTCAACAATTTCTGCACTTTTGCACCCATCTTCATCAGTTGCGCCATCGATTCGGGCGACAGCCGCTGCAGGTCGTCGAACCAGGTATTGGCCAGGTCGACCAGCTCATACATTTCCCGCATGCGCTCCTGCGCATACTTGTCGCCCGGCTCGTTGGCCGGCGCCAGCAGCGATTCGCGCAGTACCGTCAGGGTCGGCGCCACTTCGCGCCGGCGGCGTTCGGCCGCCACCACGCGAAAGATCTGCCACACATCGCCCAGCGATGAAAAATATTCGCGCCGGTCACCCGGAATGCGGGTCAGCCGGATCAGGCCCCAGCCTTGCAGTTCCTTCAGGCCGATGCTGACGTTCGAGCGTGAAAAGCTCAGGTGCTCGGCGATTTCATCGGCATGCAGCGGCTGCTCGGACACGAACAGCAGGGCGTAGACCTGTCCGACTGTGCGGTTGAAGCCCCAGCGGCTGCCCATTTCGCCGAAGTGGCTGACAAAAGTCAGGATCAGCGGCGTCATTTCAATATTTTGAGTTTTCATAATTAACTGGAATTTTTGTGTTCTGTGGAAGTTTCGCACCCAATTTTGGCTGGGTCAATTGATATCTGTCACGTTTCGCAGTATTATACAAAAAATCGAATTTACAGAAATATCTGAAAACTCAAGAAATACGAATCGATCCAGCCATGTCTTCCGTGCCACTATCCCTGCCGCATTTTGTCCTTCCCCGTTTTGCCAGCCTGGTGCAGGGAGGCGCAGCGCTGTTGTGGTTGCCGCAGGCGGCACTGCTGGCCTGGACGCTGCAAGCGATGAGCAACGGCGCCGGCTGGCGCGCTGCCTTGCTGCCTGCCCTGGGTGTGCTGCTGCTGGGCGTGTTGCGCGCCGGTAGCGAAGCGTGGGGTGCGCGCAGCGTGTATGCGGCAGCGCGGACCCACCTGTCCGTGCTGCGCGCGCAGGTGGCGCTGTCGCTGGCGCAGCGTTCGCCGCTGGACCGCCAGCGCGCCCAGTCGGGCCAGGCCGCCAGCGTGATCGCCGAGCAGGCTGAAGCCATCGTGCCCTATCTGGTGCGCTTCCAGCCCACGCGCTGGAAAGTGCTGCTGCTGCCTTTGGCGATCCTGGCCACCATTGCCCCGTTGTCGTGGCTTGTCGCCGTCATCCTGCTGGTGGCGGCCCCCCTGATTCCCGTCTTTATGGCGCTGGTCGGCATGGGCGCGCAGGCGGCCAGCCGCGCGCAGATGGTGGAAATGGGCAGCATGAACGCGTTCCTGCTCGATCGCCTGCGCGGCCTGGCTACCTTGCGCGCGCTGGGCGCAGTCGACGCCACGGCAGAGCGGCTGGAGGACTCGGCGCAATCGGTACGCCGCCGTACCATGGCGGTACTGCGCATCGCCTTTCTGTCGTCGGCCGTGCTGGAACTGTTCTCGGCGCTGGGCGTGGCGATGGTGGCCGCGTATATCGGCTTTTCGCTGTTGGGCACTTTCAATTTCGGCAGCTGGGGCAGCAGGCTGACTCTGGGGCAGGGCATGTTCATCCTGCTGCTGGCGCCGGCGTTTTTCGAGCCGTTGCGCGAGCTGGCCGCCGTCTGGCACGACAAGGCGGCCGGCGAGGCGGGCCTGGCCGGGATGGTTGAGCTGGCCGAGGGCGGCGTGGCCTTGCCGGGCAGCGGCAAGCCGGTTGTTGCCGCACCGGCGAGCCACGCCGCGCCGCCTGCCGTGCAACTGCAGCAGCTGGGCTACGCCCATCCCGGCGAAGCGCCATTGTTTGACGGCTTCGAGCTGCACCTGCGTGCCGGCGAACATATTGCCCTGCTGGGCGCCAGCGGCACCGGCAAATCGACCCTGCTGTCGCTGATCGCCGGCCTGCTGCCGGCGGACAGCGGCACAATCCGCATCGGCGGCGTGCCCCTCAACGACGACACGGCAAACATGCTGCGCCAGCGCATGGCCTGGATGGGGCAGCGTCCGCATGTGTTTGCCGCCTCCGTCGGCCGGAACGTGACGCTGGGCCGCGCCGCTGCCGATCCTGCCCGCGTGAACGCCGCGCTGCGGCTGGCCGATCTGGCGTCGGTGGCGCAGGCGCAGCCCACCGTCATGCTCGGCGATGGCGGCCTGGGCCTGTCCGGCGGCGAAGCCGTGCGCCTGGCGCTGGCGCGCGCGGCGATCCATCCGCATGCCGGCCTGCTGCTGGTCGACGAGCCGACCGCGCACCTGGACAGCGAAACGGCGGCGCGCGTCACCGATGCGCTGCTGATGCTGGCCAGGGGCAAGACCATGATCGTCGCCACGCACGACCCCGTGCTGGCCAGCCGGTTGCACCGCAGCGTGCTGGTGTCATCGCATTCACAGGAACTGCAGGCATGAAAACCTCATCGAGATCGACCCTCCTGCCGCGTGGTTTGTTACGCGAGCTGCTGCTGGCCCATCCCGGCAAAATGCTGCTGGGCGCCGCGCTGTCGGCCCTGACGGTGGTGGCCGGCATGGCCTTGCTGGGCCTGTCCGGCTGGTTTGTCACGGCCACCTCGATCGCCGGTCTCAGTGCCACCGCCGCGCTGATGTTCGACGTGTTCGGCCCGTCGGCCGGCATCCGGCTGCTGGCCATCGGCCGCACCGGTTCGCGCTATGCGGAGAGGCTGGTCACGCACGACGCCACGTTCGCCGCGCTGGCGGCGATCCGCGTGCGGCTGTTTCGCAACTGGTCGATGCCTGCCGCCGGCAACCGCCTGCTGCGCCAGCCGGCCAAACTGCTGTTTCGCCTGACGGCCGATATCGATGCGCTGGAGTCCTTGTACCTGCGCCTGCTGGTGCCGGTGGCAAGCGCCGTCTGCGCCGCCGTGCTGGCCGGCCTGGCGCTCGCGTTGCTCGATATGGGCCTGGGTGCCGCATTTGCCGCCTGGCTGCTGGCCAGCGGCGGCGCCATCACCTGGTACGTCACGCAGCAGGCGCGCGGCCATGCCGTCAGGCGCTCGCGGGCCATCGAACAACTGCGTTCGGGCGCCATCGACCTGGTGGCCGGCCAGACCGACCTGGTGATGGCAGGACGCCTCGATGCGCAATGCCGGGCGCTGGCCGCCATCGACCGCTCGCTGGCCGCCACCGATATCGCCCTGCAGCGTCTCGATGCCCATGCTGGCGCCGCCTATGGCATCGTCGGCAGCATCAGCTTGGCCGGCGTGCTGCTGGCGGTGGCTGCGCTGGCCGAGGGCGGCCGGATCGGCGTGCCGGCGGCGGCGCTGGCGGTGCTGGTGGCCTTGACCGCCATGGAACCGTTTGCCGCATTGCGCCGCGGCGCGCTGGAAGCGGGGCGCATGCTGCTGGCGCTGCGCCGGCTCAGTCCACGCGGCGAACAGCCACAGGCAGCCGTGGCGGCCAGCGTGGATGGTGTGAGCGTCGACGATGTCAGCGCTGCGCATGCCGGCAGCAGCAATCCCATCCTGCATGGCGTGTCGCTGACGGTAGCACCGGGCGAGCGCGTGGCGATTATCGGCCATAGCGGCGCCGGCAAATCGACCTTGCTGGCGCTGGCCGCGGGTGAGATCGCACCGTTGATCGGCACCATCAGCGCGCCGCGCGCCTGCCTGTTTACCCAGCGCACCGAACTGTTCCAGGACAGCCTGCGCGACAACCTGCGCCTGGCCGACCCGGCTGCCGGCGACGCGCGCCTGTGGAATGCGCTGGCCGCGGCCGGCCTGGAGCAGGAAGTGCATGCGCTGGCGCAGGGCCTCGATACGCCGCTGGGCGAGGGCGGCCTGGGCTTATCCGGCGGACAGCTGCGCCGCCTGGCGCTGGCGCGGCTATTCCTGCATCACTCCACGCTGTGGCTGCTGGACGAAGCCACCGAAGCACTGAATGCCGATGTTGCCGGCGATGTGCTGCGGCGGCTGAGCGAGCGCAGCACAGGGCGCACCGTGCTGATCGCCACCCATCTGCGCCGCGAAGCACAGCTGGCGGACCGGCTGGTCACGCTGCGCCATGGCCGCATCGTCGGCGATGCGCGGCGCGGCACGCTGGAGTTTGAGCAGGCGCTGCGCAGTTTGCGGGCCGACTGACAGTTTTTGTAGCACCGCTGTATTCATTTAGGGAACAAACAGGAACAACCATGGACCTCGATATTGTTGCATTATCAAGACTGCAATTTGCGCTGACGGCGCTGTACCACTTTATTTTCATTCCACTGACCATCGGTTTGTCGGTGATGCTCGGCATCATGGAAACCGTGTATGTGATGACGGGCCGCAGCATCTGGCGCGACATGACCAAGTTCTGGGGTGTGCTGTTCGGCATCAACTTCGCCATGGGCGTGGCGACCGGCATCGTGATGGAATTCCAGTTCGGCATGAACTGGAGCTACTACAGCCATTACGTGGGCGACATCTTCGGCGCGCCGCTGGCGATCGAAGGCCTGATGGCCTTCTTCCTGGAGGCGACCTTTGTCGGCATCTTCTTCTTTGGCTGGGATAAATTGTCGAAGCGGGCCCACCTGGCCACCACCTGGCTGGTCGCCATCGGCTCGAATTTTTCGGCGCTGTGGATCCTGATCGCCAACGGCTGGATGCAGAACCCGGTCGGCGCCGCCTTCAATCCGCAGACCATGCGCATGGAAGTGACGGACTTTGGCGCCGTGCTGAGCAATCCGGTGGCGCAGGCCAAGTTCGTGCACACGGTGTCGGCCGGCTACACGGTGGCCGCCATCTTCGTGCTGGGCGTCGCCGCCTGGTACCTGCTCAAGGGCCGCCATGTGCAGCTGGCCAAGCGCTCGATGACGGTGGCCGCCGCTTTCGGCCTGGCGGCGTCCTTGTCGGTGGTGGTGCTCGGCGACGAAAGCGGCTACCTGTCGTCGGAACATCAAAAGATGAAGCTGGCCGCGATCGAAGCGATGTGGGAAACGGAACCGGCGCCGGCCGCCTTTACCGCCATCGGCTTTCCCGACCAGGCCGCGCGCGAGACGCATTACGCGCTGCATATTCCAATGGTGATGGGGCTGATCGGCACGCGTTCCCTCAATACCGAGATTCCCGGCATCGCGCAGCTGGTCGAACGGGGCGAACTGCTGATACGCGACGGTATCAAGGCGTATGACGCGCTGCAGACCATCCGCGCCGTGCCGCCCGGCGGCGTGGTGCCCGAAGAAGCGCAAGCCGTGTTTGAATCGAAAGGCAAGTCGCTCGGCTATGCACTGCTGCTCAAACGCTATGTCGATGATCCGCGCCTGGCCACGCCGGAGCAGATCGCGAAAGCGGCGCAGGATACCGTGCCGTCCGTGGCGCCCCTGTTCTGGTCGTTCCGCGTGATGGTGGGCCTGGGCATGTTCTTTATCTTGTTGACCGCCACCTTCTTTATCCTGTCCGTGCGCCGCACGCTGGACGCACACCGCTGGCTGCTGAAGGTGGCCGTGTTCGCCATCCCGCTGCCGTGGGTGGCGGCTGAAGCAGGCTGGATCGTGGCCGAAGTGGGCCGCCAGCCGTGGGTGATCGAGGGAGTATTGCCGACCGCCGTGGCGGTGTCGAACCTGGGGGTGACGACGCTCTTGATCACCATCGCCGGCTTTGCCGCCATCTATACGGTGCTGCTGGTGATCGAAATGAAACTGATGCTCAAGATGATACGCAAGGGACCGCAGCAACACGCGCCTGCCGCATTGCCTGTGCCGCCTGCCATCGTCCAACCTGCCTGAGGAGCAATATCGTGATTTTGCATGAACTGATTTCGTATGAAACCCTGCGCCTGATCTGGTGGCTGCTGATCGGCGTGCTGCTGATCGGCTTTGCCGTCACCGACGGCTTTGATTTGGGCACCGGCATCCTGCTGCCGTTTGCCGGCAAGACGGACCTGGAACGGCGCGTCATCATCAACAGCATCGGCCCCGTCTGGGAGGGCAACCAGGTGTGGCTGATCCTGGGCGGCGGCGCCATCTTTGCCGCCTGGCCGCAGCTGTACGCCGTATCGTTCTCGGGCTTTTACCTGGCCATGTTCGTGATCCTGGTGGCGCTGATATTGCGGCCCGTCGCGTTCAAGTTCCGCAGCAAGCGCGACGACCCGCGCTGGCGCGCGCGCTGGGATCGTGCGCTGTTTATCGGCGGCTTCGTGCCGGCGCTGATTTTTGGCGTGGCGATGGGCAATGTGCTGCAAGGCGTGCCGTTCCGCTTCTCCGACGACATGCATATCTTTTACGAAGGCAGCTTTTTCGGCCTGCTGAACCCGTTTGCACTGCTGGCCGGCCTGGTCTCGGTGGCGATGCTGGTGATGCATGGCGCGACCTGGCTGCAGGTGAAGACCGACGGTGCGGTCGCCGAACGTGCGCGTGCTTTTGGCAGCGTGGCGGCGGTCGCCACCGTGGCGCTGTATGCGCTGGCCGGCGTGGCCCTGTGGCAGTGGGTCGATGGCTACCGCATTACCAGCGCCATCAGCGTGGCCGGCCCGTCGAACCCGATGTTCAAGACGGCCGAAGTGGCGGCCGGCGCCTGGTTCGCCAACTACGCGGCCCATCCGTGGACCTGGGCCGCGCCCGTGCTGGGCCTGGCCGCGCCGCTGCTGGCATTCGTGTGCCTGCGCCTGCGCCGCGCCGTGCCGGCCCTGCTGGCCAGCGCGCTGGGCATTGCCGCCATTATCCTCAGCGTGGGCGCGTCCATGTTCCCGTTTATCCTGCCGTCGTCGCTGGCTGCGCGCGCCAGCCTGACGGTATGGGATTCCTCGTCCAGCCACATGACGCTGTTCATCATGCTGGTGGCCACCACCATTTTCATTCCGATTATCGTGGCCTACACGAGCTGGGTTTATAAGGTGTTGTGGGGCAAGGTCGACGGCCAGGCCATCGAAGACGGCTCCGGCCACGCGTATTAAAGCGTTGTTACTTTTAAAAGGAAATCATCATGTGGTATTTCGCCTGGATACTGGGCCTTCCGCTGGCGGCGATGTTCGCCGTGCTCAACGCAATGTGGTACGAGATGGTCGACGGCGATACGACGCCCGAGAAATATCTCGGCAAACCGGATCTGCCATAGGCGAGCGGGGCGGTGCATTACAGCAAAATGAATTCGCCCCGTATGCGCAGCTTCATGCCGCGCGGCGCATCGGCGCCTGCCGCCACCGCCCAGGCCGTCACCCATTGCGCGCAGCGCAGCCGCGCCTGCGGATTGTCATGCTGGCGCAGCCGCTCGAATGCCTGGTCCATGCGCTGGGCCAGGTACAGGGATTGTTCCAATGCATTGGCTTTTTTGCTGAAGTGGGGCATGGCGACTTCCTCCATCGCTGAATGGTTGCTTGGCTGATACTGTGTATACGCAGCCGGGGCCGCTTTGGATGCAGCGCAGTGCCACCCGGGTGCTACACTGCGCACCATTTATTGCATTGGGATCGCACCATGACCACTTCCTTGCCCTATCGCGCCACCGCCGACGAGGCCTGCGCCTGGCTGGCCAGCCAGACCGGCACGCCCTGGACCCTGGCGCGCCTGCTCGACGAAGGCGGCCAGCCGTATGTGTGGCTCGATTATTCCGACGATTGGGCCGAACTGTTCCACGACGGCGTGACGCGCTATGCGGCGCCGGTGGTGTTTATCGAAGACAAGCAATACCTGGCGTCCGGCAGCGATGACGTATGGCTGCGCTTGACGCGCGACTCCGGCAACCTGGCCATCGCCCTGAAGGAACCGGGCCTGCGCGCCAGCCGGGACGGCCTGCATTTCCAGGAGCGCGACCTGCTGAAACTGGTCAAGGAACTGCTGAACCCCAGGCCGGCCGAGCCGCAAGCGCCGCCGGTGATGGAAAGCCAGCTCATGAAAGGCCTGGAGCGCAGCGAGATCGTGCAGGCGTTTGCCGGCGTGGGCGGTGGCAAGCTGAACCTGGAGCAGGGCATGCTGAAGGGCGAGGGCGTGTTTGGCGACGATGGCGCGCGCGTGCGCAAGAATTCGCGCGGCGGCAAGAACAATTACCTGTGGAATCCCGTCACGCTGGCGTTCGGGCTGCACGATGTGCACCGCGTGCCGATGCCGCACCTGAAAAAGGCATTTGCCACCCAGCCGCTGCTGCGGTCCTGGAAGGCGGCGTGGCTGGAATCGCTGGCGCTGCTGGGCGAATAATTGGGGAAATAGCTAGAACAGGCTGCCCTGGACCAGGCCGACAGCCCTGGCGCGGCGCGTGGCCAATCCTGTTTTTGCCGCGTCCGGCGCTCACGGCGGATGGCCGTGCATTTATCTCGTCAATGGCCACTGCCAGAGCGGGCGCCAGCCTGTGTAATGTGGCAGGATGGCGCCCGGTGCCTGGCCGTGCTGATGACCTACTGCGGCCAGCGCTGTGGATAGTGCTGCTTGATATAGTCCGCCACAGCCTTGACATCGCTATAGCCGTTATTGCCATTCCAGGTAGTGTACATGAAGCCGTTGACGCCGCTTACGCCATTGGCCTGCGCTTGTGTCAGCGCCTGCATCCACGATGCGATGTTGCCCAGAGTATGATCGTCATAATATCCGGCAATCATCTGCTTCTGCCCCAGACTATGGAAGAATTCCAACGAGGCTTTGCGCTTGGCCGTATTCTCATCCGTCCAGTTGACAATTACCGTGGCCGGCTTGAGTCCTGCCCATGAATTGCTCAGGTCACCATTGACCGCCCAATATTTGGGGACGGCATTCATTTTCGGATCGAACATATCGTTCCAGACATACAGCTCCAGATTCGGATACGCCTGCAGCAGCGTTTCCTGGTGTTTTTTGATCATGTCGGCAAGGTATTTTCCTGCTGTGATATTTGCGGCACAGGCGGGATCCCAATTCAGGACACGATTTTCATCATAGTGCAAAAAGAATTTTGATGGCCCTGCGAGCAGCGCATGGATATGGTCGTAATATTGTTTTTGAATATCAAAGAATTTCTGATAGCAGGCGCTTGCCGGCGTGCCCCACATGGCTGTCATGTTTTGTGCGGACTGATAGGCCGAAACCTTGAGTATTTGTCCTTCGCCTATCGTGCTTACCTGCGGCAGCGTCAGCGATTCAGATCCCACGATATAGTCCTTCGGCTGGCCGTTGGAATCGAATTCCTGATAGGTAATCGAGCCGTCTTCGGACTTGACTGAAACAGGCAGGCTGCGCGGAGTGCGGCGTATGGTATGGGCCAAGCCGATTTCCCGAATATCGAGGTCGTCGATCCACACCTCGCCGTTGGGACCCGCAGGCATGCTCCAGGTGCCCAAATACAGACGCAAGCCGACATTATTGCCCGTATTGAAGTCCAGATTGTAATGGGTCCAGTCCTGAGTAGCGGCCAGGGTATTGCCATCCGCATTCCAGGCGCCATTGGGAGCGGTGCCCCAACCCAGGCGCGCGCTGGCGTTCAAGTACATGGGGCGGCCCGCATCATCCGTCATTTGCAGTCTGAACGGGAAGTTGTAATTTGATGAGCGTACCCAGAAAGACAGCCGATAGGCGGAATGGGCGCGCAGGTCGGATAATTTCCGATGCAACCGGGCGGTCGCCACGGTTGTTCCGGTGCCCTTCGTGAACTTGACGCTGCGCTGGCCCGTATGGGCGACCGTAGTGTCGTAGATGACATTGCCCGAGGCGTTTTCAAACAGATCCCAGGCGGTATCATTGTTTTCAAATCCACCATCGGTGATAAAAGAAGCGCCCACCGGCCTGGCTTGATTGCCCTGCACGATAAACGGAGTATCACTCACCGGCAAGGCCTCGATCAGATCTGGCGCCGCGCGTTGAGGCACTTCCGGGCCACCACCCACCGGTATGAGTTCCATGCCATTGTCGGCCGCTGCCTGTACCAGCAGCGCGAAATTCGCATGGTAATTCGATGGCGTGGTAGGGTCGAGCATGGCGGTATAAGCACCGCTGCCGCCGGCATTATATGCAATGCCGTTGTAACCCTCGGCCTTGGCAACATGTATCAGTTCAATCAGTTTGTTGAAAGTGGCATCCGTAGTGGCGAACGATGCGGTGATATTGCCGCCAAAATAAATCCACCGCTTTTCAAAGCAGTTCGTGCACGCTGGCGTCGTGTCGCCGGCGGCAGATACGGGTAGTGAAAAAACAGACAGCAGTGCCAGCGTTATTCCAGTTATTTTCTTTTTCATTGCAACTCCTGTTTAATTTTTCATAATATCAAAAAAATATGATAAAAACTTACACTGAAGTAAAATGAATTAAATTATGATGAAAATATCCAGATCCGGTGCGCGAATGGCGCACCTGTTGTCTTTTCTACTGGCAGGACATCAGCGGCAAAACCAGATTCAATTTGCCAGGAGCAGCACTCTGGTGCGCAAACTCGGATTCACAGTGCCCGGCGCGCCCCGTAAGCTTGTAAGGCGGCGCGGCCGGAGTCGCTGGCGCTGCTGGGCGAATAATTGGGGAAATAGCTAGAACAGTCTGCCCTGGGCCAGGCCGACAGCCCTGGCGCGGCGCCTGGCCAATCCTGTTTTTGCCGCATCCCGCTCGCTCGACAGCGTAATGCCCTCCAGCGCCAGCAGGGTCTGCTTGGCTTCCAGGCCTCCCGCAAAGCCCGTCAGCGCCCCGTTGGCGCCGATCACGCGGTGGCAGGGAGCGATAATCGACACGGGATTTTTGCCATTGGCCGCGCCCACGGCCCGTACGGCTGCCGGCCGGCCGATCTGGCGCGCGATCTCGCCATAGCTGCGCGTCTGGCCGAACGGTATCGTCAGCAGCGCCTGCCAGACTTCTTTCTGGAAAGTGGTACCGGCAAAATCGAGCGGCACGTCGAACTGCCGGCGCGTGCCGGCAAAATATTCCTGCAATTGATGCTGCGTCAGCAGCAGCACCGGGTGGGCCAGGTCCTCGCGCAACTGGCCCAGGCGTACCCGCGTGGGCTGGTCGTGCTGCCACAGGATGGCCGCCAGCGCGGCGCCGCGCGCCACCAGCGTCAGCTCGCCGACGGGCGAGGGCATTATCTTGTACACACAGTCCATTGCCTATCCTTGCGAGCGCGAACAGGTTCGAGTTTATCAGGGAATGAAATGCAGGTACGATGGCATCAGGAGGGTATTGATGGAAGCGATTGCAACGTATGAAGAAATCCGCGCGCGGGCCATGCGGCTGGTGCAGGAACGTTATCGGGGCGCCGTGGCGGCCGTGATCGGCGGCTCGTTCGCCACCGGCCGGCAGACGGCCAGCTCCGATATCGATTTGCTGCTGCTGTTCGACCATGTGGATGCCGCCTGGCGCAATACCATCGTGTACGAAGGCCAGACAGTCGAATTGTTTGCGCACGACCTGGCTACCTTCCGGTATTTTTGCGAGGAAATCGACGCGCCGCGCGGCACGGTGCCGCTGGCGATGATGATGATCGAAGGCGAAAATATTCTGGCCGCCAGCGCGCAGCATGCCGAACTGCTGGCGCTGGCGCAGGCTACCCATGCGGCCGGACCGCCGCCGCTCGACACAAACAATCTGCGGCAGCGCCGCTATGCCATTACCAACGCACTGGAAGACCTGGTTGACAGCCGCCACCCGGGCGAGGCGATGGCGGTGGCCTGCGGCCTGTACGGCATGCTGGCCGATTTGCACCTGCGCGCGGCGGGCCAGTGGAGCGGCGGCGGCAAGCATCTGTTTCGCCGCCTGCACGCCCACGATGCGGCCATCGCCCTGCAGCTCGATGGCGCCCAGCGCCTGCTGGCGAGCGACTTGCCGGCCGGCCAGCAGGCGTATGCACAGGTAGCCGGTGCGATACTGGCGCCGGCCGGCGGTCCGTTGCTCGCGGGCTACGAGCTGCCGGCGCCGGCGCACTGGCGCAGCTGAACCACTAGAACGTGGTGCGCAAGCTCAGGTTGACATTGCGCGGTTCACCCCAGAACACGCTGTCATAGAAGCCCACGTTGCGGTAGTACTTCTTGTCGAGCAGGTTGCTGACATTGAGCTGCAGCGTGCTCTTCGGCGACACCGCATAGCTGGCCATCAGGCTGTAGAGCGCGTAGCCGGCCTGCGGAATGCGCGCCGTACGGTCGCGCGCGGGCGGGCGGCCGTACCAGGTTTCGCTGTAGGTGGCGCTTTGCGCGGTGGCGCTGCCGCCCACTTTCAGGCCCTGCCAGCGGCCGTCGAAGCGGTAGGCCGTGGACAGGCGCAGCAGATGGCGCGGCTGGTTCGGCACGGCGCGCGCGCCGTCGGCGTCTTCCGCCTTCAGGAAGGTATAGCCGCCGCTCGCTTCCCAGCCCGGCGCCAGCTGGCCCGACACGTCGAACTCGATCCCCTTGGCGCTGATGCCTTCGCCGTTGGCCACGTAGGCCGAGCCGCCGCCGGGCAGCACAAAGCCTTGCGGCACCGTGGTGTCGAGTTCGGCCAGGTTTTTCTTCCTGACCTTGAACACGGCGGCCGACGCGTTCAGCTTGCCGTCAAAAAATTCACCCTTCACGCCCGCTTCGAGGTTGTCGCCCGTTTCCGGATCGAGAAAATGGTTGTTGCGGTCGCGGTTCGACTGCGGCGTAAACAACTGCGTGTAGCTGGCGTAGGTCGAGTAGTGCGGATTGATGTCGAACACCACGCCTGCATACGGCGTGATCTCGTTGCGCGTTTCCGAAAAGTCGCTGGCGCCGGTATACACGCCGCTGGTGTTCCAGGCTCGCGTTTCCGTACGATACGTGCTGCTGCGCGCGCCGACGATCACATGCAGCGGATCGGCCAGGCTCAGCCGCGTGGCCACGTAGCCGCCGGCCAGGCGCGTCACGTCGCGCGTGTATGAGCCGTCCGGCGTGAAGACCGGTTTCGGGATATTGCCGGTCCATGTGTGGTAGTCGGGCACCTGGGCCGGATACAGGATCTCGGCATCGCCGCCGAGCGATTTGGACTTGGTATTGCCGCCGTTCCAGCCGACAATCGCCGTATGCTTGCGGCCGAATAAACTGAACGGGCCGCTGGCGTACAGGTCGAAATTGTCGGCGATGCTCTTGCCTTCGCCCCAGGCGCCCGTCCACAAGCTCATGCCCTTGCCGGTGAGCGGGTTCGGATAGCCGGAACCGGCATAGGCGACCGTGGTGTTGTTGCTGCTTTCCGTGCGCGCATAGCCCAGGTGCAGCTTCCAGTTGCCGGGCAGATGCTGGTCCAGCGAGGCGAACAGCGTGTGCTGGTCGTTGGCCCAGGTGCTCCATGGCGTGGTCAGGCTGGTATTGCGCGGCAGGTTGGCCAGGCTGCCATCGGCATTCCAGTACGGCACGGCGCCCCAGGTGGCGCCGGTCGGCGTATTGTCCTGGAAGTCGATGCCGGCCGTCAGCATCGTGCCGGGACGCAGATCCGCCTCCAGCACGGCCATGCCGACCGTCTTGCGCTCGTGGTACATGTCGAAATACGAGTCGCGTTCCTGCCAGGCGGCCGTGGCGCGGCCGCGCACGCTGCCATCCTGGCTGAACGGCGTCGAGATATCAGCCTCTACACGGTGATTGTCCCAGCGGCCCAGGCTCACGCCCGCGCTGGCCTGGAAAGTTTTCGTCGGGCGCTTGCGTATCATGTTGATGGTGGCCGACGGGTCGCCCGTGCCGCCCATCAGGCCATTGGCGCCGCGCACCACTTCCACGCGGTCATACAGCACCGTGTCCTGCAGCGGCGAGTTCGAGCCGCGCGGCATGCTGTCCACCTGGATATTGTTGATGCTGAAGCCGCGCGCATAGAAACTGGTGCGTTCGCTGTCCTGCTGCCCCACCTGGATGCCCGTCGTCAAACCCAGCGCCTGGTCCAGGCGCACGGCGCCCAGGTCGTCGAGCAGCTCGCGCGTGATGATGCTGACCGATTGCGGCGTTTCGCGCAGCGACAATTCCATGCGCGTGGCGCTGCGCGCTTCGCCGCTGGTGTACGAGCGCGTGCCTTCCGTGGTCTGGGCCGCCTGGCCGGTAATGGTAACGGCCGGCAGGGTCGGGTCGGCCTCGGCCTCGGCGGCAAGCAGCGGCAGGCTGGCGCCGGCAGCCAGGCCGAGCAGGGCGACGCGCAACAGGCAGGGCAGCGGGCGCAGAGAGGGGCGGGCGAGGTGGGTGAGGTGGGCGGTACGGGCGTGTAAAGACATGATCATCCTGAATATTGTCATTGTGGGTGTCCTATCGCTTCTGGCGCATGGCGCAGTGGCTGGGGCGCTGGCGTGCGGCTGGCCCGGTGTGGCTTGGATATCGGAGCGTCAATTCTTCGCGTGAATGAGAATCATTATCAATATAGCTTTTATTGATTCAATTGGCAAGTATTTGCACCAACAGAGTGCGCCATTGCCGTGATGGACGTGGTTTACAGGCATCTGCGATAATGCATGCAAGACATTTTGCAAGATGAAGGAGTTGCATGCGTACATGGATTGCCTGTGCCGGATGGTTCTGCGCCGTGTCGCTGGGCCATGCCCAGGAAGGGCCGGCGCCGGCCGTGCCGGTGCGGGGGCAGTCGCAGGACAGCCCGGCTGCGCCTTCACTTCCCGTGACCGACCCGGCAGCGCAGCCGGTGCAGGAACAGCCTGCATCTGCTCCCGTACCGGTCGCCTCCGAGTTGCCGGCAGTGGCGCCGCAGTCGGTAACGGTCACGGCTGCTCCGTCCGGCATTGCGCCGCGCGTGCGGTTTACCGCCTACCGCGACAGCTATCTGACGGCAAAAAAAGTATGGCAGGTATCGCGCGGCAACGTGGTGATGGCCCTGCGCCTGATTCCGGCCAAGCTCAGTGCCACCATCGACGATGTGCGGGTGGCGCTGCAGGGCGATGGCGCGCCGATCCCGATCAAGGTGGGGGAGGGTGGCGTGTTTATCGTGCCGTTGAATGAAGAGATCGCCGGCCAGCGCGGCAGTTTTCTGGTCAACAAGAGCAAGGGCGAGCTGACGGCCAGCATGGTGATCCAGCCGTCCGTGGCGCGCGATGCCTGGACGGTGGCGCGCGTGGCGCAGGTGCTGCACGACGCCCGGCTGGCCGTGCGGGCGATCACGCCGTGGTACAAGCGGCCGTTTGCCAGCGATGTGCAATCGCTGGCCTTTTGTGCACAAGAGCAGGGCAGCGCGCTGCAGCTGATGCAGGGCGAGCAGCTGATCGCCACGATCCCCATGAGCCAGCCGGCCGTCAACGACATCAACCAGCCCGTGTATTGCAAGGTGTTCGATGGCGAAGACAAGTACCCGGGCCACTACCGCGTGGTGATGCCGGAGCAGGCCACCGTGCTGCTCCTCTAGGTTTCAGTTGCGCTGCACCAGCTCCAGCGCCGCAGCCAGCGCCAGGTCCATGGTGGCCTGGTGAAACAGCAGCCACTGCGGCAATAGCGCGAGCGCCTGCCGTCCCTGTGCCAGGTCGCCTTCATCGACGGCGGCCCAGGCGTGGTGCAGGCCGCTCAGCACGCGCGCATGCTGCTCGCGGTGCGTGGCCAGCGAAGGAAAACCGATTTCCTCCATCAGGTCTTCTTCCTCGCGAAAATCGCGTTCCACGGCCGCGATCAGGTCGCGAAAGCCGGCGCTGAAGTTCGGGTCGGCCAGCTGCGCAAGATGCTCCAGCCGCGCCAGTTCGTCGAACAGCGCTTCGTGCGCGTCGTCGAGGGCGGGGACGCCCAGCGCCATGTCGGTTTTCCATTGAGATGTGAACATGCCAGCTCCTGTCTGAGCCCGTTCAAAGCTGAGCGGGCTGTTCCAGTGTGGGCGCGCTGCACCTCAAAATCCATGATCTGGATCAAAATTACGATGGGATCAAACGCAAAACCTGGCCATGAAAAATGGTTTATTTCCACCAGGCTAGCGGCGCTCCCAGCGCGACCACATGGCCTGCGCATCCACGTGCGGAATGTCCACGGCCTGCACGGCGGCGGGATTGGACTTGTACAGCGTGACTGGCACCAGCAGCAATGCCGACAGGGCAAGGCAGGACAATACTTTGAGCGTCAACATGATCATCTCCCCGCATGCCGGTAGCGGCGCGGGGATGCGGCGCCTGCCGGTAGCCATCAGGTAAACCATGCTTGCAGTTTAGGTCAGATAGCGATAAGTTCAACTTATTGCTGTGATGCACTGCACCAAGTCTGGGCTTATTTCGGCTTGCGGCGCCGCGGCGGTTTGCCAACCGGCGGCAGCAGGGAATCGAACCAGACCTGCGTCAGCTGCCGCGTGCTTTTTGCCGCTTCGCGCTTGATGGCGGCCGTCGCATGGCCGCGCGCCGTATTGGCCACGCGGTTGGTGGCGCTCAGGTACATGCTCATCCAGGGGTTTTTCATGACGCACCTCGCAGTGGTGGAGAATGTCCCTACTGTAGGCGCGTGATGCGGGCTGACCGTGCGGCGGCCCACACAGGGCGCCGCCTCGGCTTCAGTGTTTGTGCTGGGTCAATAGACTTCGCTCAATACACGTCGCGCCGGTAGCGGCCTGCGGCCCGCAAGGTATCTAACCCATCCTGGCCCAGCACCTCCAGCAGGACGGCGTCGACGCCGGCCGCCATGCCCTGCAGGCTGCCGCAGACATGGATGATGGCGCCCTCCAGCAACCAGGCGCGCAGCTCGTCCGCATTGGCGCGCAGGCGATCCTGCACGTATTCGCGGGAACCGCCATCGCGCGAGTAGGTGCGGTCCAGCCGTGCCAGGTGGCCGTCCTGCAGCCACGCTTCCAGTTCCGCCGCGCAGACGCTGTCCACGCTCTGCTGGCGCTCGCCGAACAGCAGCCAGTTGCGGGCCAGCCCCGCTTCTTTGCGCGCGCGCAGGTGCGAACGCAGCCCGGCCAGTCCCGAACCGTTGCCGATATAGATGCATGGCGTGTCGTCGAGCGCGGGGGCGAACGCCGGGTTGGCCTGCAGGCGCAGGCGGACGGTGCCGCCCAGCGGCGCGAACTGCGTCAGCCAGCCCGAAGCCACGCCGTAGCCGCCATTGTTGTCTCCCGCATGGCGCTCCTGGCGCACCAGCAGCTGCAGTTCGCCATCGAACGGCATCGAGGCCAGCGAATAGCTGCGCGGCGCATGCGGCACGCTGCCGCCGCTGTCTTCGCCTTCGCTGCCATCGCTGTTGCAGGGGATGATTTCGGCCAGAGCGCCGGCTTGCCAGGCGGCTCCGGCCGGTCCCGCGAGAGCGATTTCATACAGCGCGCCGCCCTGGCTGCCCGGATTGAGCAGCACGCGGCGCGTGAGCGTCCACGCGTCGTACGACGCTTGTTCCTGGCGGCCGATGGCGTCGATGTCGCTGCCGCTGACGCGCGCCAGCGCCTGCGACCAGTTCGCCAGCGCATGCGCATCGTGCCTGTCGACTTCGATCAGCGGGAACAGCGGGGTGGCGCCCAGCGCCTGCAGGCGGCGGTCCAGCGCATGGCCGAAGCCGCAGAACTCGGTGTAATGGCGGTCGCCCAGCGCCAGCAGGCCAAATTCCAGGCCGGCCAGCTGCGCCGCGGCGGCATCGTCGAGCAGGCGCGCAAAGCGGCGCGTGCCGTCCGGCGCTTCGCCTTCGCCAAACGTGCTGGCAACGATCAGCGCCCGTTCATACTGGCGCAGCTGCGCGGGAGCCAGCTGGGCGAGCGATTGCACGTCAACCGGCACGCCGGCCTGCTGCAGCGCATGGGCGCTTTCCAGCGCCAGCCGTTCGGCCTGGCCCGACTGGCTGGCATACGCGACCAGGGTCGGCAAGCCGCTGACATGGGGGCCGGGCGCGCCGGCGCCGAGCATGGCGCGCTGGGCGGCGACGGCGCGCCTGGCCTTGCGCCGGCCCAGGTACAGCATCCAGCCCGTGATGCCGAACAGCGGCATGCACAGGCTGGCAACGGTGACAATAATACGGCCCGGTAAACCGAAGTAGGTGCCCATATGCAGCGGGTAAATGATGGACACCAGACGCGAGCCCAACGCTTGCTGATCATGGCGCTTGCCTTCCGTAATCGCGCCATCGGCCGGCATCACCGACAGCGTATTGCGGGCGCGCTCATGCGGTGCGTCGGCAGGCAGCCAGGTAAACTGTACCGCCTCGTTCGGGCGTGCCGGCATGCGCACGGTGGCCAGCGTCCACTGGCCGGCCTGCTGCCGGAAGGTGTTCCAGGCCAGGCTGATATCGGCTGCCGGTGCAATCGACGCCGGGGCTTTTTTCTCGCGGCCGGCGCCCGGTTTGGCCGGTGCCTGCGCCGTGCGCGGCGGCTTGCCGGCCCAGGCGTCGACATTGTCGCGCACGACGTCGTAGGCCCAGTACAGGCCGGTCAGGGTCAGCATCACGTAGACCACCAGGCACCAGGTGCCGATCACGGCGTGCAGATTCCACAAAAACGAGCGGCCTTTCAGGGCCGGATCGAACGTCAGCCAGGTACGCCAGTCGAGCGGGCGGCGCGGCCAGCGCAGGTACAGCCCCGACAACGCCAGGCCCAGCAGGCACAGCGCCAGCGCGCCCAGTACCTGACGGCCCGGTTCGCGCGGCAGCAGCAGCCAGCGGTGCAAGGACTCGGTCCACTCGAAAAAGCCCGCGCCCTGCAGTGCCGGACGCGCCGCGCCCGTGTACGGATGCACATACACCGACTCGCCACGGCGCTGGCCCGCTTTCGGCGCAAACGACACGCGCGGCGCGGCGCCCGGTTGCGCATACATCGTAACGGAGGCGACCCGCTGGCCGTGCTCGCTGGAGGCCACGCTGGCCAGCTGGCCCGGCGTCAGCGGCGCGCGCGTTTCCACCGCCACATGGCGCACGCCGGGATTCATCAGGTCCAGCAGTTCATCCTTGAACGAGATCGTGGCGCCGGACAGGCCGATAATCATCAGCACGGTGCCGGCGGTGATGCCGATAAACCAGTGCAGCTGGAACCACACCTGTTTCCAGCTGGGCCAGGTCCATTGCATGGTGGCGCGCCGGCGCGCAGTTGTCTGTGGCTGCGCTGCGGGCGTTGCGCGCGATGCCGGTGCGCCGGCGAGGGTGGGTGTGCTCATGAATCGACTTTCTGGCTGGCAGGGCGGACAAGGGCGCCATCATATCGCAAATGAGAATGATTCGCACTAATCTTCGGGCCAGGCGGGCTCAGATCGGCCGCGCGCCGGCCCGCTTGTCTCCGGACGTTTTGCCATGCATACTGCATGCCATCCTGTCCTGCCGGAAGGACTACAATAGCAGCCTGTCTTTACTACTATCCTCGAACGCCCATGACCACCTCCACACCGAATCTCGCCATCACGCCATCCGCCCACCCCCTGTCCGACGCCGAACGCGGCGAGCGCATGAACAAGCCGGCCTTCGGCCGCGTGTTTACCGACCATATGGTGGTGATTCCTTACCGCGACGGCAAGTGGCAGCAGGGCGAGCTGAAAGCCTACGGCCCGTTGATGCTGGACCCGTCGGCTTCCTCGCTGCATTACGGCCAGGCCATTTTCGAAGGCTACAAGGCGTTTGCCCAGCCCGACGGCAGCATCAAGACCTTCCGTCCTGAACAGAACGCCGAGCGCTTCAACCGCAGCGCCGCGCGCCTGGCCATGCCGGCGATTCCCGTCGACCTGTTCCTGGAAGCGGGCGACGCGCTCATTTCCATCGACCGCAACTGGGTGCCGACCAGGACCGGCGAGAGCCTGTACATGCGTCCGCTGATGATCGCCACCGATCCTTACCTGGGCGTGCGTCCGTCGGAAGAATACCTGTTCGTGCTGTTCGCTTCGCCTGCCGGCGCCTATTTCCCGCAGGGCGTGAAGCCGGTCACCGTATGGATCAGCGAAGACTTCGTGCGCGCCGCGCCGGGCGGCACCGGTGAAGCCAAGTGCGCCGGCAACTATGCGGCCAGCCTGATGGCCCAGTCGCAAGCGCAAGAGAAGGGCTGCGACCAGGTCGTGTGGCTGGATGCCGTGCACCGCGAATTCATCGAAGAGATGGGCGGCATGAACCTGTTCTTCGTTTATAAAGATGGCGAGAAAGTCACCGTGGTCACGCCGGAACTGACAGGCACGCTGCTGCCGGGCATTACCCGCCGCAGCCTGCTGGAAATGGCGAAAGACCTCGGCTACGCCACCGAAGAGCGCAAGCTGTCAGTACAGCAATGGCGCGACGATATCGCCTCGGGCCGCATGACCGAAGTGTTTGCCTGCGGCACGGCCGCCGTGATCACGCCGGTGGGCGTGGCCAAGGCCAACGGTTTTGAAATGACCATCAACAATAACGAAAACGGCGCCGTCACGCTGGCCCTGCGCGAAGCGCTGCTGGGCCTGCAACACGGCACGGCCGCCGACACGCACGGCTGGATGCACAAGGTCTGCTGAGCCCCGTTGTTTGAATGATCCTGCGCCGGCACCATGTTGCCGGCGTTTTTACATCGCTGGAGGAGATTCCCATGCAGTTGCGCTTTATCCTGCCTTTGTTATTGAGCCTGGCCAGCGGCCTGGCCCATGCGGCCGACGCCCAGTGCGTGGCGCCGCGCAATATCAGTTTTGCCGATTACGACGTCAAACCGTCGGACGAAAAGAATACCTGCTACAAGCAGAGCACCAACGTGCCCACCGATTACTTCATGCTGGCGCTGTCGTGGTCGCCCGGCTTTTGCGACAGCCAGCGCCGCCGCGGCGAAATCTCGAAGAAAGCGGCTTTCCAGTGTTCGGAAAGCAACCAGTTCGGCTGGATCGTGCACGGCCTGTGGGCGCAGTCGGCCAATCCGGCAACCTGCGACGATCTTTCCGTCACGCCGCCGCGCAAGACCGACCTGCATCCGCGCTATTGCAAGGGCAACCTGCCGAAGCTGGCGCCGGGCGAGATCCTGCCCTACATGTGCATGCAGCCGGGCGAGGCGCTGCTGCAGGGCGAGTGGGAAAAGCATGGCGCCTGCGATTTCGATACGGCCAGGGAGTACTTCGAAAAGGAACGCGAACTGTTCCAGGCGTTGAAGCTGCCCGACACCAGCATGGCGAAAAACGAACTGTTCCAGTGGATGAAGGAACACAACCCGCAGCTGAAAGGCCGCTGGCTCGGCTATGAAAAGAATTCGGGCGAGCTGCGCATCTGCTACTCGAAGGACTTCAAAGTGATCGATTGCCAGAAATAGGGTCGCCGCGATGAAGAAGAACGCAGCGCAGCCGGTAATGGTCGGCGAAGACGGCCTGCCGCCCGGCGCACGCGGCTGGGCCATGCTGTCGCTGGCGATCGGCGTCGGCATGGCTTCGCTCGACACGGCGATCGCCAATACCGCCTTGCCGGCGATTGCCAGCGAACTGCATACGACGCCGGCCGCGTCCGTGTGGATCGTCAATGTGTACCAGCTGGCGATGGTGGCGACCCTGCTGCCGTTTTCCTCGCTTGGCGAAATCGTCGGCTACCGCCGCGTGTTTTTGTCGGGCATGTTCTTGTTCACGCTGGCGTCGCTGGCCTGCGCCATGGCCTGGTCGCTGCCGACCCTGGTGGTGGCGCGGCTGTTCCAGGGCGTGGGCGCCAGCGCCATGATGAGCGTCAATACGGCGCTGCTGCGCGTGCTGTATCCGAAACACTTGCAGGGCAGGGCGTTCGGCACCAACTCGCTGGTCGTCGCCGTGGCGTTTGCCATCGGCCCCACGGCCGCCTCGCTGATCCTGGCCACCGCCTCCTGGCCGTGGCTGTTCGCCATCAATGTGCCGCTGGGGCTGGCCGGTTGGTTTGTCGCCAGCCGCATGCTGCCGGCCACCCGCCTGTCCGGCCACAAGATGGATGCGCGCACGGCGCTGTACAACGTGGGCGCATTCGGTGTATTGATACTGCTGTTCGGCGACGCGGCCCACCATGCGGCCGTGTCGACCCTGTTGCCGGAACTGGTGGCGGTGGTGATCTTCTTCGTGCTGCTGCTGCGCCGCCAAAGGGGACACCAGGCGCCGATGCTGCCGGTCGACCTGTTTCGCCGGCCGCTGTTCTTTTTGTCATCGATGACGGCGATCTGCACGTTTGCCGCGCAGGGCCTGGCGTTTGTGTCGCTGCCGTTCTATTTTGAAGTGACCCTGGGCCGCTCGCCGATCGAGACGGGTTTCCTGATGACGCCGTGGGCGGTGCTGGTGGCGGTGATGGCGCCGATTGCCGGCCGGCTGAGCGACCGTTATTCGTCGGGCCTGCTGGGCGGCATTGGCCTGGCCGCGCTGGCCACCGGCTTGCTGACCTTGGTGTGGATACCGGCTGGCCCCGGCGTCTTCGACATAGCCTGGCGCATGGCGCTGTGCGGCATCGGTTTCGGCTTTTTCCAGGCGCCGAACCTGAAAGCCATCATGGGCAGCGCGCCGCCCGAGCGCAGCGGCGGCGCCAGCGGCGTGGTGGCCACCTCGCGCCTGGTCGGGCAGGCCACGGGCGCCGCGCTGGTGGCCTACTGCTTCACCATTTCGGCCACGCGCGGCACCACCTATGCCTTGTTGCTGGCGGCCGGCTTTGCGGCGCTGGCCTGCATCGCCAGCTTTTCACGGCTGGTGGTGGCGCAGCCGGCCAACGCCTGAATCGGGTCCGAGCGCGGTCAAACGTCGATCGCCTTGTCGGACTGCATGCGCTTGCGCAGTTCGAACTTCTGGATCTTGCCGGTCGAGGTGCGCGGCAGGGGGCCGAAATAGATGGCTTTCGGCACCTTGAAGCCGGCCAGGTTGTTTCTGCAAAAGGCGATCAGCTCGGCTTCCGTCACGCTGGCTCCTTCGCGCAGTTCCACGAACGCACACGGCGTCTCGCCCCACTTTTCGTCGGGCTGGGCAATGACGGCGGCGGCCAGCACCTGCGGGTGGTGGTACAAGGCATCCTCCACCTCCACGCTGGAGATGTTCTCGCCGCCCGAAATAATGATGTCCTTGCTGCGGTCCTTGAGCTTGATATAGCCGTCCGGATAGCGCACGCCCAGGTCGCCCGTATGGAACCAGCCGCCGGCAAACGCCTCCTGCGTCGCCTTTTCATTCTTCAGGTAGCCCTTCATGCAGATATTGCCTCTGAACATGATCTCGCCGATCTGTTCGCCATCGCTGGCCACCGGCTGCATGGTCTCCGGATCGATCACGGCCACCTCGCTTTGCAGGTGGTAGCGCACGCCCTGGCGCGACTTCATGACGGCCCGCTCCTCCGGCGACAGCCAGGCCCATTCCTCCTGCTCGGCACAGATGGCGGCCGGGCCGTACACTTCCGTCAGGCCATACGAGTGGATCAGATCGAAACCCATCGCCTCGATCTTGGCCACCATCGCCGCTGGCGGCGGTGCGCCCGCCACCATGCCGCGCACGGGCCAGTCGATGCCCTCGCGCCAGCCGGCCGGCGCATTGGCCAGTCCCGCATGCACGATGGGCGCCGCGCAGTAATGGGTGACGCGCAATTCGCGCATCAGGTCGAACACCAGCTTCGGTTCGAACTTGCGCAGACACACGTTGACACCGGCGCGCGCGGCGATGGTCCAGGGAAAGCACCAGCCATTGCAGTGGAACATGGGCAGCGTCCACAGATAGACCGCGTGCTTGGGCATGTCCCACTCCAGAATATTCGACAGGGCATTCAAGGCCGCGCCGCGGTGATGGTAGACCACGCCTTTCGGGTCGCCCGTGGTGCCGGACGTGTAGTTGAGGGCGATCGCATCCCACTCGTCGGCGGGCGGCTGCCAGGCGTAATCGGGGTCGCCGCTGGCCAGCAGGCTTTCGTAATCGAGTTCGGCAAAGGCTTCCACCTGCGGTCCCAGTTCGTCGTTGACCTGGATCACGCGCAGGCCGGGAATCTGCTCGGCCATCTGGCGCGCCAGTTCGGCAAATTCCGTGTCGGCCAGCAGGACCTTGGCCTGGCCGTGGCGCAGCATGAAGGTCAGCGAGGCGAGGTCGAGCCGGATATTGAGGGCATTGAGCACGGCGCCGGCCATCGGCACGCCAAAGCTCGCCTCCACCATGGCCGGGGTGTTGGGCAGCATCACGGCCACCGTGTCGCCAATGCCGATGCCCAGTTTCACCAGGCTGGACGCCAGGCGGCGCGTGCGCGCATAGGTGTCGCGCCAGTTCTGGCGCACGCTGCCATGTGCAATTGCCAGGCGATTGCCATATACTTCGGCAGCCCGGGCGATATAGTCGAGCGGGGTAAGGGCGGCATAGTTGGCGCTGTTCTTGCCCAGGCCGGTATTGAAATCGGGTGTCATGGTTGGTCTCCTGATTGAAAGTCTGCTGCTCCCTGTGTGCGGGGCTGGTGCATGCCAGCATAGCACCAGTACTGAAAATTCACTGTCATCTTAGCGACAGCTGAGGCGAAATCTGACGAGGATGAAATGGATCACGCACTGCCCGAACTCGACAGCCATGTATGGTTCCAGGCTCTGGACGCCGGCCACCAGGCGCTGCTGCGCGCCGGCAGCGAGCTGCGCCAGTTCGAGGCGGGCGCCGTCATCACGCGCCGTGGCGAGCCGTCGCAGCACTGGATCGGCGTGCATGCCGGGCTGATCAAGCTGGCCGTGTATAACGCCGATGGCCGCGGCGCCACCTTTTCCGGCGTGCCGGCCGGCGGCTGGTGCGGCGAAGGCAGCGTGCTGAAACGCGAATTGCGCCGCTATGACGTGGTGGCCGTGCGCGCTTCAGGCATTTTGCTGGTGCCGGCCGAGCTGTTCCACCGCCTGCTGGCCGAAAGCCTGTCGTTCAACGCCTTCGTGATCCGCCAGCTCAACGAGCGCATGGGGCAGTTTATCGCCACCATCCAGAACCAGCGCCTGCTCGGTGTCGACGCGCAGGTGGCGCAGGCGATCGCGCAGCTGTTCCACCCGATGCTATATCCGCGCACCTCCAGGGTGCTTGAGCTGTCGCAGGAGGAAATCGGCATGCTGACCGGCATTTCGCGCCAGCGCGTCAACCTGGCGCTGGGCCGCCTGGCCGAGTTGGGCCTGATCAGCATAGCCTGGCAGGCGATCCGCGTGGTCGACCTCGAAGGCTTGCGTCTGTACGGCGCGGCGTCGCTGTGATGACAGACTTTTACGATCCGGCATGGCATGCTGGCCGCTGGCAAACTGAAGCGAACTGACGCATGGCCCTGGTTTCCCATTCCCCGATGCATCTGCTGGGCCTGCGCTTTCCGCTGCGCCTGCGCGTCACCGTGCGCCAGGGTTTTGTGACCTTGCACAATGACATCGCCGTCAAAAAACTGGGCAGCGGCGACAGCTTTGTGGTGCCGGCCTTTCTGCGCTTTGCCTGCGATGTGATGCCGGGACGCGGCAAACCGGCCGTGTTCAGCCTGGCGCTGGAACAGGACGACACAGACAAACACGATGGCAGCGGCAAGCGCTGGAGCCGCGCGCTGGCGCGTCATATCTTTCATGCGCCGCAAGGGCAGTGGACGGCCAGCCGGCTGGCTGCCTTGTGGCAGGTCACGCCGCACAAGGCGCGCGCGCGGCTGTTTGCCGAAGGCGAAGCCTTGCTCAGCCTGGTGCGCGAACAGCGCCTGGCGCATGCGCTGCATACGGCCGCGCAAGCCGATGGCAGCGACGGACGTGGCCTGGCGGAAGTGGCGGCCGGCTCCGGCTTCGCCTCGGTGCCTGCCTTCTGCGACGCCTGCACCGATGTGGCCGGCGTGCGCCCGACACTGTTCCTCGGCGGGCCAGGACCCGCCGCTTGATACTCCGCTATAATCGCGGCATGGGAATTTTTATCAAGCGCAAGCATCTGCTTCTGTGGTTCGCCTGCCTGGCGCTGCTGCTCAATGCCCTGTTGCCGCCGCTGTCCCATGCATTTTCCTCTTCGCAAGCGGGTGCCGCCACCGAGATCTGCTCGTCCAGCGGCGCTGTCTACACCCAGGCCGAGCTGGCGCCGTGGTCCGGCCAGGATGCCCCGCAGCATATCGAACATTGCCTGTACTGCATGCACCATGCGGGCAGCCTGGCCCTGCCGCCTGCGCCACCGCCACTGGTGGCCGTGGTCACGGGCCACGACCGGTATCCGCCGCTGTACTACCAGGCGCCACAGCCGCTGTTCTCGTGGACGGCTGCGCGCCCGCGCGGTCCACCGGCGGCCGGCTGACGCTTCCATTTTTCCGCCGCGCTTGCTGCGGCATGTTTTTTGTCCTGCTACGCCCATCGGGCCTGAATACCTATGAAACGTCGTCTTTTTCTGCTCGCCGGCACGGCGGGATTGCTCACGCTTGCTGCCTGCGAGCAAGCACCGAAACCCCATTACAACGGCATGGATCTGACGGGAGGCGATTACAAGCCCGACTTCAAGCTGAGCGGCCCGGACGGCCGCGTATATACGCTGGCCGACTTCAAGGGCAAGTATGTGATGGTCTTTTTCGGCTTCACGCAATGCCCGGATGTCTGCCCGACAGCGCTGTCGCGCGCCGTGGAAATCCGCAACAAGCTGGGCGCGGATGCCGGCAAGCTGCAGGTGATCTTTATCAGCATCGACCCCGAGCGCGACACGCCGGCATTGCTCGGTGAATACATGCGCGCGTTCGATCCGACCTTCCTCGGGCTGCGCACCGATCCGCAAAACACGGCCCAGACCGCCTTCAACTACAAGGTGTTCTACCGCCGCGTGGCCAGCGGCAGCTCCTACACCATGGACCACACGGCCATCAGCTACGTGCTCGATCCGCAGGGCCGCATGCGCCTGGGCCTCAAGCACCAGATGACGGCTGACGAATGCGCGCAGGACATCAAGACCCTGATGACCGCCAAATACACGTTATAAACATCGAAAGGATTTAACCATGTTCCATCTGAAAACCGTTGTTGCCGCCACCCTGGCCGTCTTGTCGTTCTCCGCTGCCGCGCAAAGCGCCGTCACCGTCACCGACCCGTGGGTGCGCGCCACCGTGCCGCAGCAGAAGGCCACCGGCGCCTTCATGCAGATCACGGCGCCGAAAGCCATGCGCCTGGTCGAAGTGCGCGCCAGCGTGGCCGGCACGGCCGAGATCCATGAAATGAGCATGGCCGACAACATGATGCGCATGCGCCAGGTCAAGGAAATCGCGCTACCGGCCGGCAAGGCCGTCGAGCTGAAACCGGGCGGCTACCACGTGATGCTGCTGAACCTGAAAGGCCAGGTCAAGGCCGGCGACAAGATTCCGCTGAGCCTGGTGGTCGAAGGCGAAGACAGGCACCGCGAAATCATCGAAGTGACGGCCGTGGCGCGGCCGCTTGGTGGCGCTCCTGCAGCACATGCCGGGCATTGATGGCAACACGTAGGTCGGATTAGGCCCAAAGGGCCGCAATTCGACACCATAGTTAGCGCCAACAATGTTGTCGGATTACGCGCCGCTGCGCGCCGCTAATCCGACCTACGCACCATGTTCATTTGAAAATTAAACAGATGTTTGATATGATTTCAAACATCTGTTTAACCGCTTGGTAAAAAATGAGCCTGGACATCACTCCCGAACCTGCGAATGCGCAGGAACCGGCGCGCGCGCGCATCCTGCAAACGGCCGCCGAGCTGTTTGCCGAACACGGCTATGCAGCCACCTCCGTGCGCAAGATCTGCGACGCGGCCCACGTCAATGTGGCGATGGTCAATTATTATTTCCACAGCAAGGAAGAGCTGCACCTGGCCGCCTTCGACCATGCGCGCGAACTGGCTGGCGCTTCGGCGCGGACGGTGGCTGAAGCGAGCGCGGCGGCCGACCTGCCGCCTGCCGAACAGCTGCGCCTGGCGATCGAAGCGCTGGTGTCCGACATGCTGCGCTGTGGTTCGGCCACGCTGTTCAGCCGCCTGGTGGCGCGCGAACTGCTGGAACCGACGGCCGCCATCCACAAGCTGGCCGAGCGCAATGTTCGCCCGCAGCATGCGCTGTTTACCAGCCTGATCCGTGACGTGACGGGTCCTGCCATGCCGGCCGACGTGGTGCAGAAATGCGTGTTCAGCGTGATCGGCCAGGCCGTGTTCTACGCGCGCTCGCGCATCGTGCATGAGCTTGTCGCGCCGGAAATCACCTATGACGAGGCCGGCATTGCCAGCATCGCGCGCCATATCGCGCAGTTCTCGCTGGCCGCGCTCGAGGGCCTGCGCGCGCAATACGCACAGGTGAACGCATGAAGGCGCGCAACCTGACGCTGGTGCTGGCCGGCCTGTCCATGCTGGGTCCGTTCGCCACCGATACGTTCTTGCCGTCGTTCCCCGCGATCGCCACCCATTTCGATGTCAGCAGCGTGCTGGTGCAGCAGACGCTGAGCGTCTACCTGGCCGCCTATGCCTTCATGACCCTGTTCTATGGCACCTTGTCCGATTCGTTCGGCCGCCGTCCCGTGATCCTCGGCTCGCTGCTGATCTTCGCCGTCGGCTCGATCGGCGCCGCGTTTGCGCCGAGCTTCGGCTGGCTGCTGTTTTTCCGCGGCATGCAGGGCGCCTCGGCCGGTGCGGGCAGGGTGATCGGCCAGGCCATCGTGCGCGACTCGCTCTCCGGCGCGGCCGCGCAAAAGATGCTGGCCAATATCATGATGGTGTTCGGCATCGCGCCCGCCATCGCGCCGATTATCGGCGGCTGGCTGCACGTGGCGTATGGCTGGCAGTCGACTTTCGTGTTCACCTTTTCCGTCACGGTGCTGCTGATGCTGGCCTGCCTGAAAGGCCTGCCGGAAAGCCTGCCTGCCGCGCAGCGCCAGCCGTTTCATCCCGGCACCATCGCCGCCAATTACTGGCAGGCGCTGCGCCACCAGGTGTTCCTGCTGCGCTCGCTCGCGGTGGCGTTTGCGTTTGGCGGCTTTGCGCTGTATATCGCCTCGGCGCCGCACTTTATCCTCGACCTGCTGCGCCTGCCGGAAACGGCGTTCGGCTGGATGTTCGTGCCGATGGTGGCGGGCCTGGTGCTGGGGTCCGCGCTGTCGGGCAAGCTGGCCCATACCGTGCCCAGCGCAACCCTGGTGCGGCGCGGCCTCTTGGTGATGGCGGCCACCGGTGTGCTGAACATGGCGTACAACCACTGGTTTGTCGCCAGCATTCCGTTTGCCGTGGCGCCGGTGGCGCTGTATGCGTTCGGCATGTCGATCGCGCTGCCGGGCATGACCATGTCCACGCTCGATATTTTCCCGCAGATGCGCGGACTGGCCGCATCCCTGCAGAACTTCGTGCAGATGGTGCTGTTTGCGCTGGTGTCCGGCTTTGTCGCGCCGCTGCTGTTCGACAGCGGTTTCAAGCTGGCCATGGGGCAGGCGGCGGCGGTGGCATTTGCTGCGTTTTTCTGGTGGCTGGGCACGCGGCAAGCCGCCGTTCAGCCCAAACAAGAGGTAGTGAAAAGCAACTGATAGTCAGGCATGGCGGCGGCTTTGTTACACTGTAACAATCTGCCGCCAGCAAGGGGCTCAGCAATTTGCAACTTTATCGCCTATCCATGCACTTGATTAACACCAGTCTGAACCACGCCTTGCGCGTGCCGCTGGCCGCCGAGATCCACTCGCGGCCGTTCTTGCAACTCGATGCGCCGGAACTGATCACGCATCTGGCCGTCTACAGCAACGACCAGCCCGATGCCGGCACGTCGAACCTGCAGGCCCAGCACGCCACGCTGGCGGCGCTGTGCACGCATTTCGGCGTCACGCCTCCCGCTGCCGAAGCCAAGTATTTCTATTACGATTTCGGCCGCTTTCGCCTGAAATGGGAATGCCATACCGAGTTCGCCACTTTCACCTTTGCCGAACATCCGGACGCGCCGGTGCCGGTGGAGCAGGCGTTCGCAGGCATGCCGCTGGAACAGTTGCCGCAGCACTGGCTGGCCAGCCTGAAGGGCAAGCTGATGGTGGCGGCCCACGTGGTGCTCGAGCGTGCCATCGAGCCGGCCGACACCTACATGCCGGGTTTGTCGAACGTCTTCGAAGGCAATACCCTGGTTGGCAGCGAAGTGCTGCAGGGCGGCGAACTGTGGACCGATTTCACGATCCAGTCCGACGGCTTCAGCCGCTTCATTATCCGCGACGCGGGCATGCGCTCGCAGCAGTCGGGCCGACTGGTGCAGCGCGTGCTGGAAATCGAAACCTACCGCATGTTCGCACTGCTGGGCCTGCCGTACGCGATGCAGGCGGCGCCGTCGCTGAACGCGATTGAAAACGAACTGGCGACTTTGGCCGCCGCCATGGTCGCCACCGACAATGCGCGCGGCGAAGATAGTACCTCCGAGCAGACGCTGCTCGACCGCATCACGCGCCTGGCGGCCCGCATCGAAAAACTGTCGCTCGACAACAGCTACCGCTTTTCCGCCTCGAAAGCGTATTTTGGCCTGGTCAACGCCCGCATCGAAGAACTGCGCGAAGTGCGCATCGAGGGCATTCCGACGGTCGAGGAATTCATGGACCGCCGCCTGACGCCGGCCATGCATACCTGCGAAGCGATGGCCAGCCGCCAGGAAGCGATGGCGCAGCGCATTGCCAATACCAACGACCTGCTGCGCACCCGCGTGGGCATCGTGCAGGAGCTGCAGAACCGGCAGATATTGCAATCGATGAACGCGCGCGCTGCCCAGCAGCTGCAGCTGCAGCAGGCCGTCGAAGGCCTGTCGGTGGCGGCGATTTCCTATTATGTGATCGGCCTGTTCAGTTATACGGGCAAGGCGGCCAAGGTGATGGGCCTGCCCGTCAACCCGGAAATCCTGGTGGGTGCGCTGGTGCCGTTCGTGGCGGCCGGCGTCTGGCTGGGCTTGCGGCGCATGCACCGCAAGCTGCACGCGCACTGAGCAGGACGACAGAGGCGCTGAAAATTTGCTATGTTTCAACCCTCCACCGCCAGGGGTCGTTGAAAGGAAGCAGAGTGCCAGCAAATGTTGCCGATCTCGTTAATGAGTATGTTGCAGAACGCCAGCGTGCCGATGAAGCCATGCAACGGCAATTCAATGCGCCTGTTGCTGACGGCGATGTAATGGTTGGCGGGCAATTATTGCCCTCATCTGCCTCCAGGATCGACGACGGTGTCCTGCGCGCCGTCAGCGACTGGTCCGAGCTGGACCGCTTGCCGCGGCTGATGCGCGTCGCCACCCGCCATGGCACGCATGAGCTGATGGAATATGTCGCCCGGCATCCGTTCCTCCATGAACTGAGCTGGCAGTCATCGACTGTCACCGAGCTCGATTTCAGCCACGGCAATCTGGCGCGCCTGAGCGTGCAGCTGGCGGGCGTCACCTGCCTGAAGCTCAACAAGATCCTGCATACCCTGGCCTTGCGCGGGGCGCCGTCGCCCGGTTTGCGCCTGGTACACGCGCATCAGGGGCAGTTTCTTGCCCTGGAATGCGAACACGGCATACCGCCATTCCAGGGCCTGGACCGGCTCACGGGCTTGTCGCTGGTCGATGTGCGCGAACTTGACATGGCGCTGGTGGCGCAGCGCTTTCCCATGCTGGAGCGCTTGCGCGTCTGGGGCAAGCCGGGGCTGCTTACGAACCTGCCAGCTATCGCGCAGCTGAAACGGTTGCAGTTGTTTACCGCCGATAATCTGTTTGGCTACGGCGCCGAGGATGTTCCCACCGCCGGTCAATTGCCCCACCTCACCACCTTGTCGATGAGCAGCCTGCCGGCCGATGCGGCCCAGGCTATCAAGGCAAACTTCAAACAGGCGGCGGCGCAGGGACTGGCGCTGCGCATTACCCAGCCGCGCAAGCCGGAATGGCTGGCTGACAACCTGCTCAATCCGTTTCGCGGCTGGGACGGTCACGCGCGCATTTCCGCCGCCCAGGCAAAAAAGGCGGCGCAGGCCTACAAGCAGCTGCTGGCCGGCACCCGCGCCATCGATACGGCGATCGACGCCGCCAGCCTGGCCAAGGCGCTGACTGCCCTGGTCGGCGATTATGTCGGCGTGTTCAACCAGCTCGACCGGCACGGCGGCATGATCGAAACGGCGGAGCGCGAACAGATCGGCACGGCGCTGACGGACGTGCTGGCGCAACTGGCGGAGGAACTGGAAAAACGGGGCGGCGCACTGGTCGACCAGGCCGCGCTGCAACAGCGCTTCGCTGCGCTGCGCGAATTCTAGCGCGGGGCACTGCGCCTCATGCTCCGCGAATATCAATCCATAAGTAAAAGGAAAATCCGAGTGCCAGCAAATGTCGGTGATATCTACAGTGTATTTTCAGTGGAGCTGCAGCAGTACGTGGCGTGCCAGGTGACCCATATCCAGCCGCCCAGGACGCCCAGGGGCAAGCCGCTGGCGGCCGTGCTGCAGCTGGACTGGCTGGGCGACGCTTTGCCCGACGCGGCGGCGGCCAGCCGCATGCAGCCCTTGCGCTACAGCTATTATTTTGTCCGCAACCGCCTCGATCACGGCTATGTGACGGCCAATGTGCCGCCCGATCATGTGTTCATTGCCAACCTGCCGCCGCTGGTGGAAGACGAGGTCCACACCTACAAGTTCGGCTGGGACACGGGCGCCAGCATGGCGCGCCAGCGCAGCTGGCAGCAGATCGATCCCGCGCGGCGCAAGCAGTTCCGGGCCGCGTCGGGCGGCAACAAGGTGATTGTCGGCGGCCACGTCTTCAAGCAGGACGCGACCCGCATCAACGACAGCATACTGGACGCTGTCAAGGACCTGTCCGAACTGGACCTGCTGCCTTGCCTGATGACCATCGAAACCGCCAAGGGCACGCCCGAGCTGATGGCGTATATCCGGCAGCATCCGTTCATCAACGAGCTGCACTGGCAATCGTCGACGGTGACCGAGATCGATGTCAGCGCCATGCACCTGCAGCGCTTTGTCCTGCAGCCCGATGGCGTCACCCGTGTGCGCCTCAATTCCGGCCTGCAACTGTTTTCGCTGACCGCCACGCCGTCGCCGCAGCTGCAGGTTGAACAGGCGGAGCAGGGACGCGACCTGAGCTTGCAGTGCGGGGAGGAAATGCCGGTCCTGCAGGGCCTGGATCGCCTGGGCGCGCTGTCGCTGACCGGCGTCAGGGAGCTGGACCTGGCGCCGGTGGTCGAGCGTTTTCCCCATCTGCGCGAGCTGCGCCTCTGGGGCAAGCCCGGCATGGCGCGCAATCTGCGCAGCATCGCGCAGTTGCCACAATTGCAGATGCTGACCACGTTTGACGTGTTCGGCTTTGGCGCGGACGAGTTTCCATCGCCGGAACAGTTGCCGAACCTGGCCAGCCTGTGGATGACCAGCCTGCCGGCGGACGTGGCCAAGGCCGTCAAGACGGCGTACAAGAAGGCGGCCGCGCAGGGCCTGGACTTGTCGATCAGCAAGCCGCGCAAACCGGAATGGCTGGCCGAGAATCTGCACAATCCGTTTCGCGACTGGGACGGTCGCGAGCAGATTTCCGCAGCCCAGGCAAAGAAGGCGGCGCTGGCCTACAAGAACCTGCTGGCTGCCACGCGCGCCATCGACGCCGGCATGCCTGCGGCGGAAGCGGCCGCCGCGCTGGACGCCATGGTCACGGCTTACACGGAGGATTTCAACAAGATGGAACGCTCCGGCATCATCGAAACCGTGGAGCGCGAGGAAATCTATGCCGTGCTGGCCGATGTGCTGGTGCAACTGGAAACGGAGCTGGGCGGGCAGGGCCCGGCGCTGGTGCAGCAGGAACGCCTGTATGAACTGTTCGACCAGTTGCGTGATTTTTAACGCGCGGTGGATAATCTAGAAATAAAGTTCTAGACATAAAGTTCTAGTGTGGGTATGCTGGCGTCATGTCAACACCCATTCCACTCCCCACTCCCACCGCCGCCGAACTGGAACTGCTGCGCATCCTCTGGCAGCGCGGTCCGCTCGACGCGCGCGCCGTCTACGATTGCCTGGTGCTGGAGCGCGCCGATGCCAGCTACGCCACGGTCCTGCGCCAGCTGCAGCTGATGCATGGCAAAGGCCTGCTGAGCCGCGATGAAAGCCGGCGGCCGCAGTTGTATGCGGCGGTCGAGGCGCAGGAAAAAGTGCAGACCAGCCTGCTCAAGGACCTGATCGGCAAGGTGTTTGCCGGCTCCGGCAAGGCGCTGGTGCTGACCGCGCTGCGCGAGCATGTCAGCGACGCGGAGCGCCTGGAAATCGAAAAAATCCTCAGCCACAAAGGTTCCGGCAAGCCATGAACCTGGCCATGCTGATACCCGCGCTGGGCTGGTCGCTGCTGTATTTTGTGTGGCAGGGACTGGCTGTCGGCGCG
>NZ_DAMAGB010000051.1:0-48303 GCF_031995485.1 Janthinobacterium sp. | reverse complement strand
CAGCGGCGACACGAACGGGGTCGAGCCGGTGGCGAACACCAGCTTGTCGTACGGCAGGATGTCGCCGGTGCTGACGGTGACGGTTTTCGCGGCACGGTCGACGGCGATGGCGCGCGCGTTCAGCTTCAGCACCACATTGCCCTGCTCGAAAAAGCCGGGCGCCACCAGCGACAGGTCGTCCGCCGATTTGCCGCTGAAAAACTCGGACAGGTGCACGCGGTCGTAGGCGGCTCGCGGCTCTTCGCACAAGACGGTCACGGACAGGCGCGTATTGTTTTCCAGCGCCAGGCGTTCGAGGAATTTATGCCCGACCATGCCATGGCCGAGGACGACGATTTTCAGGGGGGTGTGCATGTTTCTCTCCTCAGGCCGCAGCCAGCTTCGCTTCGGCCGCGCTGCTGGTAAAGCGCACCGCGATGGCACACAGGGCCGACACCACCACCAGCACGCTCAGGATGACCAGCGTCTGGCGGATGTCGCCGGTGCCCTTCATCAGGAAGCCGGCCGCCACCGCGCCCACATTGCCGCCGGCGCCGATAATGCCGGCCACGCCACCCAGCGCCTTGCTGTCGATAAACGGCACCAGCGCATAGGTGGCGCCGCATGCCATATGGGTGAACAGGCCAAATACCAGCATCGCGATCACGGCGAAAGTAACGCTGTCGACCCTGGCAAACCACAGCAGGCCCACGCCTTCGCCGATCATCAGCATGAACAGCAGGGTGACGCGGCTGTTCAGGTTGCCGCGCAGCGCCAGCTTGTCGGACAGCCAGCCGCCCAGGGCGCGGGCAAACAGCGCCAGCAAACCAAAGCTGCCGGCGGCCAGGCCGGCCGATTTCAGGGACAGGCCGAAATGGTCGACGTAATAGACGGCGGCGATATTGTGGATAAAGATTTCGATGCCGAAGCAGGCGCCGTAGGTAACGAACAGCAGCCAGACGCGGTAGTTGCTGCTCGCTGCCTTGAAGCTGGCCCAGCCGCCGCTTTTGCCACCACCTTTTCCGCCCTCGATGGCGATGCCGGCCTTGCGCAGGTCCGAGTAATTGCCTTCCGGGCAGTCCTGCGTAAAGCGCCAGTACAGGGCCGCCATCACCAGCATCAGCACGCCCGGCACCAGCAGCGCCACGCGCCAGCCCAGCGATTCGGACACGCCCAGCATCACCAGCGCGCCCAGCATCAGCGGCATCAAGGCTTGCGCCGCCCCGCCGCCCGCATTGCCCCAGCCGGCAGCGGCCGCATTGGCCGTGCCGACCACGCGCGGCGCGAACATCACCGAGGTGTGGTACTGGGTGATGACGAAGCTGGCGCCGACCGCGCCGATGCCCAGGCGGAAGAACAGGAAACTTTCATAGCTTTGCGAAGCGGCCACGCCCAGCACGGGAATCGCGCCCAGCAGCAGCAGGCCGGTATACGTCTTGCGCGGACCGTAGCGGTCGCACATGGGGCCGACGATCAGGCGCACCAGGATGGTAATGGCGACGGCCGCGATATTGATATTGGCCACTTGCGCCAGCGACAGACCGAACTCGCCCTTGATGATGGGCATGAGCGGCGCGCAGGCGAACCAGGCGAAGAAACAGACAAAGAACGCCATCCACGTCAGGTGGAAGGCGCGCATGGGTGGCGTGGCGAGGGAGAAGAGCGTGATGCTGGTAGCTTTGCTGGCCATGATGGTTCCCGAAGTATCCCGTTGATAAAACAAAAACGGCGCCCGCCCCTACCGATAGCCAAATCAGTGTGAGCGGACGCCGTTGTCCATGGTGGCCCGTCGTTGGACCGTTGTTTGTTCCGGGGATCGCCGTTGATCCGTCCCTATCCTTTAGCAAGCGCCGTGCCAGGTTTTTGCAGGGGCTGCAACACAAAATCGCCGCCGTTTGCGCCCGGTCATGGGTGATCGCGGTGCAGCATCGCCTCTTGTTGGTGCGGTGATGGAACTGAAACGAGGCAGGATTTGTCTAAATGCTATCGGATCGACCAGGGAGGCCGGCATGGCTGCGCACGATGGCATCACAAGGCTGGCGCGCGCATGGGCGGCACTGCTCTTTCTTGCATGCAGCAGCGGTGCTGCCGCGCAAGGACAAGCTGCCGAGCCCAAGGAGCATCAGGAACTCGATGCCACCGTGCAGGCGCCGTTTCACGCGGCGCCCGATGCGCGCAGGACACAGGCGCGCACGTTCCAGGTGCAACTGTCCTATCCCGGCGAAGGCGAGGTCCATGCCGTCGACTGGCGGCTGACGCTGTCCGGTCCCGGCGCGCAGGGTCAATTGACGCGCAGCTGGCAAGGCCTGGCGCGCATGGCCGGCGACGGCGCGACGGTCAGCGTGCCCTGGGATGGCCGCCTTGACGGCGGAGCTCCGGCACCGGCAGGCCTGTACCAGCTGCTGTTGCGCGCCACCGCAGGCGATGGCGCCGGGCGGCAGACGGTGGAACAGCAGTGGCAGATTGCCGTCGAGCGCAGCGATGGCAATCGCACCCTGGCGCCGCGCCGGGCCGCGCTGCCGCCTGCGACGAAACCGTTGCTTGACAAGCTGCCCTATAAAATCGTCCTGGCCAACCTGCACAGCCAGACCCGCCACAGCGACGGCGGCGCCGCGCTCGATGCGTGCAAGGGCGCGCAGGAACCGCAAACGGCGCCGTTCGGCCCGATCGACGCCTACCGCTATGCGCAGCAGCATGGCCTGGACGTGCTGTTGGCGTCCGAGCACAACCATATGTATGACGGCTCCGATGGCACCAACGCGGCAGCCGAGCCGGCCGAAGCGAAGGCGCTGTACCAGACGGGCCTGGCCGAAGCGGCCGCCTACACTGCCGACAACCCCGGCTTCCTGGCGCTGTACGGCATGGAATGGGGCGTGATCAACAAGGGCGGCCACCTGAATATCCTCAACAGCGATCTGCTGCTGGGCTGGGAACGCAATGGCAAGGGAGAACTGCTGGCCGACCTGGACACGCCGAAAGGCGACTACGCGGCACTGTATGGGCTGATGCGCGAACGGGGCTGGCTGGGCCAGTTCAACCACCCTGCGGTCTCGGGCCAGTTCACGGTGGCCGGCCAGCCGCTTGGCTATACACCCGATGGCGACGCCGCGATGGTCTTGTGCGAAGTGATGAATACCTCGGCCTTTTCCACCAACGAACAGGAAACGGAGCCGCGCCGCAGCAACTATGAAGCGGCCTGCAACCGCGCCCTGAGTGCCGGCTACCATGTGGCGTTCAGCACCAACCAGGACAACCACTGCGCCAACTGGGGTGCGGCCTACGGCAACCGCACGGCTATCCTGGTCCGGGCCGATGCGCCACTGAGCCGCGACAGCCTGTTCGAGGCCCTGCGCGCGCGGCGCGTGTTCGCCACCATGGACAAGCACGCGCAGCTGATATTCACGGCCAACGGCAGGATGATGGGCGAGCGTTTCGACAACCGGGGGCCGCTGTCGCTCACGGTACGCCACAGCCACAGCCAGGGCCGCCAGGCGGCCAGCATCGTCCTGTTTCAGGGCGTGCCTGGCAGCAATGGCAGCGTGACGCCGCTGTCGGACCAGGCGCAGATCACGATCACGCCCTCGCCCGGACCGCATTTCTACTATGCGCGCGTGACGCAGGACGATGGCAATATCGCGTGGTCGGCGCCGGTGTGGATCAATCAGGTACCGTAGCCCGCTTCAGGAGGCCGGCGGCAACGCCAGCCACTCCACCAGTGCCTCGCTCGGCAGCGGGCGGCTGAAGAAATAACCCTGTCCCTTGTCGCACCCCAGCTGCGTCACCACGGCCGCCTGCGCCGGCGTTTCGATGCCCTCGGCCACCGTGCGCATGCCCAGGCTGCGCGCCACGCTGATGGTGGCCTGGATCAGCACGCGGTGGTGATTGCTGGTATCGGCCTGGCAGACGAACGAGCGGTCGATCTTGACCGTATCGACCGGCAGCAAATGCAGGCTGGACAGGGACGAATAGCCGGTGCCGAAGTCGTCCAGCGCCAGCGTGACGCCCAGTGCCTTGAGTTCGGCCAGCCGCAGCTGCACCTGTTCGTCCTGTGCGGCCAGGCTTTCCGTCACTTCCAGCTGCAGCTGGTCCGGGCGCATGCCGCTGGCGGCCAGGATCTGGCGCACCGTGGCGATCCAGTCCGGCTGCGCCAGTTGCGCGCGCGACAGGTTGACGGCCATCAGGCGCGGTGCGCGCGGACCCAGCTTCGCTTGCCAGGCCATGAAGTCGTGGCAGGCCTGCGCCAGCACGAAGTCGCCCAAGGCCCCGATCTGGCCGGTCTGCTCGGCAATACCGATAAATTCCAGCGGCGGCACCACGCCACGCACCGGATGGCGCCAGCGCACCAGCGCTTCGACGGCGGCGCCGCGGTCGATGCCCATGTCTTCGTTCAGGCCCACCACCGGCTGGTACACCACGAACAGCTGGTTCCCGCTGAGGGCCACGCGCAGGTCGGCCTCGATTTCGCCCAGTTGCGCGGCGGCCTCGCGCATGGCCGGATCGAACAGGGCCGGATGCGCCGAGCCGGCCTGTCTCGCATGTTGCATGGCGATGCCGGCATCGCGCAGCACGTCCTCGGCATTGCCCGAAGCGTCCTGTTGCAGCACGATGCCCATGCGCCAGGTGCAATTGAGCTGCTGTCCGTCGATCAGGAACAAGGGGCTGATCGCGTCGAGCAGCCGGCGCGCCACGCTGTGCACGTCCGCCGCCTGGCGCATGCCGTCGAGCACCACGACAAACTCGTCGCCGCCGAAACGGGCGGCGACCTGTCCGTTCGAACGCAGGGCGGCGCGCAGGCGATCTGCCAGCATGATCAGCAGGCGGTCGCCGGATGCCTCGCCAAACGTGGCATTGATCTGCCGGAAGCGGTCGCAGTTGAGCAACAGGACGGCATAGCCATTTCCGGAGCTGGCGCCGCGATCGATCAGCTGCTGCAATTGTTCCTGCACCCCGAGCCGGTTCGGCAAGCCCGTCAGGCGGTCGATGCGCTCGGCGCCGCTCAGCTTCTGCGCCAGCCGCTGCTGTTCGCGGTGCTGGTCGATGCTGGCGTCGATCACTACCGCCATCAGCCGGCCCGTATCGAGTTTCAGCAGGCTGATCGACAGCACCTGCGGCGCATGGCGCGCATCCATGCCCGTTTCCTGCATGCCGTTGACCGGGATGCGCAACGCTTCGCAGACGACGCCCGAACTGCGCTCGAACGCCGCCGCCATGACGCGCAACTGCGGCGCGATGCCGTCGAACACGTCGAATAGATTGCTCAGATCGCCTTCCGGCGCCACCGGCATCAGCAGCTGCGACGACATCGGGTTGAGCATGTCGATCTCGCCGTGCACGTCGCATTGCACCAGGCCGATTGGCGCGCGGTACAGAAACTCGATCAGCGTCTGGTAAGCGTCATCGTCGTGGGTAGCCATCATGGAGCGCTCCTCGCGGTGCCTGCGGCACTCAGATCCGGTTTCCAGCAGGCGATCCTGTTGCGTCCCTGCGTCCTGGCCGCAGCCAGGGCCTGGCCGGCCCGCCTGAGCAGCAGGTCCAGCGACTGCGCGCCGTCGCCGGCCAGCGCCATGCCGCCGCTGACGGTGTAGCTGATGGGCACGCCGTCAACCTGCACCGTTTCGCCGGCAATGCGCTGGCAGAAGCGCGCGGCCAGTTCCTGCGCCACGGCCACGCTGGTCGACGGCAGCAAGACGGCAAACTCTTCGCCGCCGATGCGCGCGACCAGGTCTGACGGACGAAATGCGGCCACCAGCGAAGTGGCCAGATGCACCAGCACGGCGTCGCCGGCCGGGTGGCCATGACGGTCATTGACCGCCTTGAAATGGTCGGCGTCGAACAGCAGCAGCACGATCGGGCGCGGCAGGCGCAAGCTGCGCTCCAGTTCGCGTTCGGCCGCCTCGAAAAACGCGCGGCGGTTGGCGATGCCGGTCAGGTAATCGCAGTCCCTGGCCTGGCGGTAGCGCTCGCTGGCCTCACGCTTGTCGCTGATATCGCGCATCACCAGGCAATACGCCGACTCGGTGTCTTCGTGCAAGGCGGACGCAGGCGATTCGCGGTCGGGCAGCGGCGAGATCATGGCGCTGCCCCAAAAGCGCGAACCGTCGGCTTTCACGCGCCAGCCTTCGTCGAGGCTCCAGCCGTTGGCGTCCGCTTCGCGCAGGCGGTCCGCCAGCCGCTCGGCCGTGGTGGCGCCCGCTTCATCGAACAGCGAGTACGGCTGATCCAGAGCGGCATCCGCACCAAAACCGGTGACGCGGCCGATGCTGTCGTTCCACTCATTGATGCGGCCGCGCTGGTCCAGGCTGACCAGCGCGTAGTCGCTGATGCCGGTCAGGATGGCATTCAGCCAGGCATCGCTTTGCCGCAGCTGGCGGTCGCGCCGTACCTGCTGGGTCACATCGGCCAGCACGGCCATCAGCCGCGAGCCATCGAGCTTGATCAGGCTCAGCGACAGGAACTGCGGCGAGCTTTTGCTCGAATCGGCATACAGCTGGATGCGCACGCCATCGCAGACGATGCCATTCGGGGCGGCAAAGGCGGCAGCCAGATGGCGCAGGTCGGGCGCGACCGAACCGAGCGCATCGAACAGGTTTTCCAGCGAGCCGTCGCGCGACAGCGGCATCAGGAGCTGCGCCGAGACCGGGTTGATCAGGCCGATATTGCCGTCCGCATCGGTCTGCACCAGGCCGACCGGCGCCATGTACAGGAATTGCAGCAGCGCCTCATGGCTGGCTGCCGCATCCTCGCCAGCCGCTTCCGGCACGCTCATGGCTTGCGCTGCACCAGCACATAGCGCGTGGCGGCGTGCGGCGCGGCCAGCAGGCGCAGGGCCACCTTGACCGGGCGCATGCGCAAGGTCAGGACATAATTGATGATGGCGTCGAGCTCGCTTCCGTCGGCAAGCGCATCCTCGAAACGCTGCGCCACCATGAAGTTGTTCATGCACGGTGCCACCACGGTAAACAGGGGATGGCCCAGAACGCGATCGGACGCCAGGCCGGCCGCTTTCGATTCGAACGCATTGTATTGCCGGACTACCCCATCGGCATCGAAACCGATGACGCCGAAGTCGAGCCGGTCCATGTCGTCGGCTTGCAGGGCCAGCAACTGGTCGAGCGCGCCGGCTTGCTCGAAGGTGGGGGTAAGGTGGTGCATCATGCGACAGACTCCGGTGGATAGTGTGATGGCAGGGCTGGCCTCATGCGGCGCTTGCCGCAGCACAGATTGGCGGCCATGCCTGAGTTGAAGTGGTTTCTTTAAAGAACATATTCCGCTGTTGTCGTTGCGCTGTCAATCGCTGTATGGTGATGATCGTCAAGATTATGAAGGCCTATGTGCGCTAGCAAACTGAACAAAAAGCAACTGCATGTTCCAATGTCATCATTGGCCAGCTACCTCGTTGCGCCCTGTCAAAAAGGAACACCTCATGAACAAGAAAATCCTCGTCTCTTCCCTGATCGCAGCCTTCATGGCTTGCAGCGCCTCGGCCTTTGCCCAGGATCGCCACGACCGGAATGACAACAGGCCGCAGCAGCATGACCAGCGTGGCGACGAGCATGACAACCGGCACGACGACAGGCGTGATGACCGCCGCGATGACCATGCGCGTCCTGGCCATGCTCCGCAGCATGCAGGCAACCGCGGCGTCGGTCCGCGCCATGAATGGCACAAGGGTAACCGTTTGCCAGCGGAATACCGCAACAAGCGCCACGTCGTCAACGACTGGCGCGCACGCCGCCTGAGCCCGCCTCCGCGCGGCCACCAGTGGGTAAAGGTCGATAACGACTATGTGCTGATGGCGGCCGCAACCGGTCTGATCGCACAGATTATCTTAGGTAACTGATTTGCCGGCCGGCCGCGCCAGCGGCGCATGCCGGTCCATCAATTCCACCACCCAATCGATAAACACGCGCAGCTTCTTGCTGACGTGGCGGTTGGGTGGATACGCCAGGTACAAGGGCATCGCGGCGATTGCCCAGGTTTCAAACAGCGGCACCAGTTCGCCACTGGCCACATGTTTCCGCGCCATATAGTCCGGCAGCCACAACACCCCCAAGCCCGCCACGCCCGCCGCCAGATAGGCGTTGCCGTCGTCGATCGACAGCACGTATTGCCCCTGTATCCTGACAGTCTCGCCGTCCCGCTGCATCACATGCGCAAAGCCGTTGCCACTGCTCGCCCAGCGAAAGCGCACGATGCGATGCTGTTCGCTCTCCAGCTCGGCGGGATGCACGGGCGTGCCGGCCCGTGCCAGGTAGGCCGGCGCCGCATACACGGCCAGCTGCAGGTCGCCGACCTGGCGCGCCATCAGCGACTGGTCCGCGATGGCGCCGCCGCGTATCACGCAGTCGACGTTTTCGCCGATCACGTCGACCATGCGGTCGCTGGCGCCCATGTCGAGCACGATATCGGGATACAAGGCGTGAAACTGCGGCAGCGCCGGCACCAGCAGCATGCTGGCCAGCGGACTGGGCACATCCACGCGCAGCTGGCCGCGCGGCAATGCCGATGCATTCGGCAGGCTGGTCTCCACCTCTTCCAGCGCCGCCAGCACCTCGACGATGCGTTCGTAATACACGGCGCCATCGGCCGTGACGTTGACCTTGCGCGTGGTGCGGTTCAGCAGTTTCAGGCGCAAGCGCGCTTCGAGCTGCTGCACCAGCTGCGTCACCGTAGTGCGGCTCATGTGCAGTGTCCGCGCTGCCTGCGTAAAACTGCCCGTCTCGACTACCCGCGCAAAAGCGGTCATTGCGTCAAACCTGTCCATACTGTTTACTCCGCGTTGATTGTTTGGATTATACAAACAGTCTAGCGCAGCCTTGCCCGTTTATCTGCAGGCCATCCGCGCTTACAGTGGTGTCTTGCGCAGCCGCCGGCTGCATGACCACAGGAGATCACCATGAACCAACGCGACGTCGTGTTCCCACCAGGCCGCCAGGCGCTGTATGAACGGAACCGCTATTCACCGGCCGTGCGCGCCAACGGCCTGCTGTTCGTGTCGGGCCAGGTCGGCAGCCGCGACGATGGCTCGCCCGAACCGGAACTCGACGCGCAGGTGCGGCGCGCCTTCGGCAACCTGAACGCCATTCTTGCTGCTGCCGGGTGTACGTTCGGCGATGTGCAGGATGTGACCATCTTTATCGTCGATCCGCAAGCCCACTTCCAGCGCATCTGGGACCTGGTGCAGGCCGAATACTGGGGCCAGGCGCCGTTCCCGACCGTGACGGCGGTCGGCGTGACCTGGCTGTATGGCTTCCAGTTCGAGATCAAGGTGGTGGCGAAACTGCCGGCACAAGCCAGCTAGCAAGGCGCCGCAGGGTTTGCAGCCGCCGCTTGCCTCTGGTTCCTTCCTGCAATCCATGGCAACATGGCAGCGCCGTCTTGAGTGCAAAACGGCGCAACCGATCATTGTCAAGGAAAACCAGCCCATGTCTTTCTATCGCAAATTTGCCGGCAGCATGCTGCTCGGCCTGGCCACTGCGGGCGTCGCCCATGCCCAGGCGCCTGATGCCGCCGCTGCCACTGCCCCGACCGATCCATTACAGTGGCTGGAAGAAGTCGCCGGCGACAAGCCGATGGCCTGGGTGCATCAGCACAACGCCGTCAGCACCAGGGAACTGGAAAGCAAAGCCGCGTTCCCGGCCCTGCAGGCGCGCCTGAAAACCATCCTGAACTCGAAAGAGCGGATTGCCTACGTCAGCAAGGAAGGCGCGTTTTTCTATAATTTCTGGCGCGACGCGCAGCATGTGCGCGGCATCTGGCGCCGCACCACGCTGGCGCAGTTCCAGCTGCCCGAACCGGCCTGGGAAACCGTCATCGACCTCGATGCGCTGGCCGCCAGCGAGAACGAGAACTGGGTCTGGGGCGGCGTCTCCTGCCTGTACCCGAAGGGCGAACGCTGCCTGGTGTCGCTGTCGCGCGGCGGCGGCGACGCCAAGGTGGTGCGCGAATACGACGTGGCCAAACGCGCGTTCGTGGCCGACGGCTTCGTGCTGCCTGAAGCGAAGAGCAGCACCGGCTGGATCGACGACGACACGCTGTTCGTCTCGACCGACTTCGGCCCCGGCTCGATGACCAGTTCCGGCTACCCGCGCATCGTCAAGGAATGGAAGCGCGGCACGCCGCTGGCCCAGGCGCGCACGCTGTACGAGGCCAAACCGGACGACATGAGCGTTGCCGCCTACAAGGACTTCACGCCCGGCCATGCATTCCAGTTCGTCGAGCGCCAGATCGACTTTTACAGCGGCGAGATGTTCCTGCGCGAAGGCGACCGCCTGACCAAGGTGCCGAAACCCGATGACGCCACCGCCTTTACCGTGCGCGACCAGCTGGTGATCACCTTGCGCTCGGACTGGACGCTCGACGGCAAGACCTTTCCGCAAGGTGCGTTGATTGCCACCGACTTCCGGGCCTTCATGCAGGGCAAGCGGCAGTTCGAGGTGCTGTATGCGCCGACCGCCACCTCATCGCTCGACAGCGTGGCCGCCACGAAGTCGGCCATCCTGGTGACCACGCTGGACAAGGTCAAGAACCGCATCACGGAGCTGCGCCATGTGGATGGCAAGTGGCTGCGCCGCGAGGTCGATGCGCCGAAACTGGGCACGCTGGCCGTCAGCGCACTGGACTCCGTCGATTCGGACCAGTACTTCCTGACCGTCACCGATTTTTTGAACCCCACCACCCTTTACCTGGCCACCGCCAGCAGCGACCAGCGCACCAGGATCAAGTCGCTGCCGGCCTACTTTGACGCCAAGCCGTACAAGGTCGAGCAGTTCGAATCGACCTCGAAAGACGGCACCAAAGTGCCCTACTTCGTCATCATGAACAAGAAGACGAAGTTCGACGGCAAGAACCCGACCGTGCTGTATGGCTATGGCGGCTTCGAAGTGTCGCTGAAACCCGCCTACAGCGGCATTATCGGCGAAGCGTGGCTGGCCCAGGGAGGAGTGTATGTGCTGGCCAATATCCGCGGCGGCGGCGAGTTCGGCCCGCGCTGGCACCAGGCGGCGCTGAAGGAACACCGCCAGCGCGCCTATGACGATTTCATCTCGGTGGCGCAGGACCTGATCAGGCGCAAGCTGACCAGCCCGCGCCACCTGGGCATCATGGGCGGCAGCAATGGAGGCCTGCTGGTGGGCGCCACGCTGACGCAGCGGCCCGACCTGTTCAACGCCGTGGTCAGCCAGGTGCCGCTGCTCGACATGCGCAGATATAACAAGCTGCTGGCCGGCGCTTCATGGATGGGCGAGTATGGCGACCCGGATGTGCCGGAACAATGGGCCTACATCGGCAAGTACTCGCCGTACCAGAACGTCTTCAAGGACAAGAAATATCCACGCGTGTTCTTTACCACCTCGACCCGCGACGACCGCGTGCATCCGGGCCATGCGCGCAAGATGGTGGCGAAAATGGAAGAACAGGGCCACGACGTGCTGTACTGGGAAAACACCGAAGGCGGCCATGCGGGCGCGGCCAATAACGACCAGCAGGCGCTGATGTGGGCGTTGACGTATACCTTTCTGCAGCAGCAATTACGGTAACGCCATGTCGGATTAGCGCTTGCGCGTAATCCGACAACACCACCGGCCCAAGCCAACAATGTTGTCGGATTACGCGCTTGCGCGCTAATCCGACCTACTTGCTGTGGACCGCGCTGGGGCGCTCGGCAATCCGGTCGCGGTACGCCTGCAGATGCTCCAGCCCCTCCGCGCCTGGCCGGTATTTCATCAGGCCGCGTGCAAATTCCAGCGAACAGAAGGTGGTGATGTCGGCGATGGTAAACCGCTCGCCGGCCACATACGGCTGGCGCGCCAGCAGGCGGTCCAGCCACTGCGCCGTCTCGCGCATCTTGGCGCCCTGCGCGGCGCCGAAGTCGGGGAACTGCGGGTTTTCCAGCGCCAGCAGCGCCGGATGGCTGTGGCGCACGCAGTTGGCGATGCCCAGGAACAGATGCAGTTCCACCCGGCGGTCCGCCATTTCGATAAATGCCCGCTCTTCAAACCCCTCGCCCATCAGGTTCGGTTCCGGCTGCAGTCCTTCCAGATACGTGCAGATGGCGCGCGTCTCGGCCAGCACGCGGCCATCGGGCAACTCCAGTGCCGGCACGCGGCCCATCGGATTCTTTTCCAGGAAAGCGGGATCGCGATGCTGGCCCGCCATCAGGTCGAGCGGCACTTCCTCGATGCCGGCAATGGCTTTTTCGGCAATGAACATGGTGACCCGGCGCGGGTTCGGCGTGCGGGGGCTGACATACAGTTTCATGCTGGTCTCCTCTTTATGCTGTTTATTATGATCGCTGCCGCATCATACCCTGCCACCCGGCGTTTGACTTTGCCCACGTTTACACTTAGATTGCTGGACGGGAATGCTGACCTGCCTATATCAACGCCAGCGCGCCCATCACCTCCCAGTGCGCCGGACGCTTACCAGGTTGGCCGGCGCGATACTCTCATCAACAGGGTTCTCATGCACCGCAATCTTTCACGCAGCCGTATCGCCGCCGCCGTAGTCCTCGCGCTGGCCTCCTTGACCAGCCATGCCGCCCAGCCGAGTGCGCCACATGCCTCCGCCAGCCACGCCACGTCCACCACCACGCAGCTGCCGCGCGGCGTCACGCCACTGCACTATGCGCTGTCGCTCACGCCCGATGCACAGGCGGCGACCTTCACGGCGAACGTGGCGATCACGGTCGATGTCGCCGCGCCGACGCGCACGGTCACGCTCAATGCGCTGGAACTGGCGTTCGCGGGCGCCACCGCCGAAGGGCCCGGCGGCACCCAGCAGGCCAGCAAGATCGATGTCGATGGCGCCACGCAGACAGCCACGCTGCATTTCGCCCAGCCGCTGGCCAAGGGCAAGCACACGCTGGCGATCAGCTACAGCGGCAAGATCGGCACCCAGGCCACGGGACTGTTCTCGCTCGACTACGATACGCCAGCCGGCCGCCAGCGCGCGCTGTACACGCAGTTCGAGAACTCGGACGCGCGCAGCGTGCTGCCGTCGTGGGACGAACCGGACTACAAGGCCACGTTTGCGCTGGAAGCGACCGTGCCGAGCAACCAGATGGCGGTCGGTAACATGCCCGTTGCCAGCAGCACGGAGCTGGGCAATGGCAAGAAGCGCGTGACGTTCGGCGTCACGCCGCGCATGTCGACTTATCTGCTGTTCTTCGGCCTGGGCGACTTCGAGCGCGCCACGGCCATGGCGGACGGCACCGAAGTCGGTGTCATCACCAAGAAAGGCGCGCTGGCGCAAAGCCGCTTCGCGCTGGACGAATCGGCCGCGCTGCTGCGCGAATACAACGATTATTTCGGCGTGCGCTTTCCGCTGCCCAAGCTGGACAATATCGCCGCGCCAGGGCGCAGCCAGTTTTTCGGCGCGATGGAAAACTGGGGCGCCGTGTTCACGTTCGAATACAGCCTGCTGCTCGATCCGGCCATTTCGACCCAGTCCGACAAGGAAAACATCTACACCACGCTGTCGCACGAAATGGCGCACCAGTGGTTCGGCGACCTGGTCACCATGCGCTGGTGGGACGACCTGTGGCTGAACGAAGGCTTTGCCTCGTGGATGGAAAGCCGCACCACCGAACGCATGCATCCGGAATGGAACACCGCCCTGTCATCGGTCCGCGTGCGCGAAGGCGCGATGAGCCGCGACGCGCTGGCCACCACGCATCCGGTGGTGCAGCGCATCGCCACGGTGGAACAGGCCAGCCAGGCCTTCGACACCATCACCTACCAGAAGGGCGAGTCGGTGATCCGCATGCTCGAAGCCTATGTGGGCGCCGATACCTGGCGCACGGCCGTGCGCAGCTACATGCGCAAGCACGCGTATGGCAATACGGTGTCCGACGACCTGTGGCGCGAAGTCGATGCGGCTGCCGGCAAGCCGGTCAGCGCGATCGCGCACGACTTCACCCTGCAGCCGGGCGTGCCTTTGATCCGCGTGGGCGAGACCGCCTGCAAGGCCGGCAATACCACCGTCACGCTGACCCAGGGTGAATTTACCAAGGACCGCGAACAGAAAAAACCGCTGGCCTGGCGCGTGCCGGTGATCGCGCAGACACTGGGCAGCGGCAAGCTGGCGCGCGTGCTGGTACAGAACGGCAAGGCTACCCTGACGGTGCCCGGTTGCGGCCCGCTGCTGGTGAACGCCGGCCAGAGCGGCTATTACCGCACCCTGTATGCGCCGAAACAGGCCGGCGCGCTGGCTTCAAGCTTTGCGCAGCTGCCTGCCATCGATCAGCTGGGCGTGCTGTCGGACAGCCAGTCGCTGGGCATGGCCGGCCTGCAGAATCCGGCCGACTTCCTCGATCTGGTCAAAGCGACGCCCTTGTCGGCCGACCCGCAGGTCTGGGGCAAGGTGGCTGGTGCGCTGAATGGCCTGCATGAGCAGTATGCCGGCGACCAGTTGCGCCAGCGCCGCTTCGATGCCTGGGCGATTGCCCGCCTGGCGCCCGTGATGGCGCAAACCGGCTGGCAGGCGCGCGAGGGCGAAGCGGACACCGTGGCCACCCTGCGCAGCCAGCTGATCGGCACCCTGAGCAATCTGGGCGACACCGCCGTCATCACGGAAGCGCGCCGCCGCCATGCGGCACGCGCCACCGACCCGGCCGCCCTGCCGGCTGCCCTGCGCCGCACCATCCTGGGCGTGGTGGCCCAGCATGCGGACGCCGCCGCCTGGGACCAGCTGCACGCCGAAGCGCAAGCCGAAAAAACGCCGCTGATCCGCAACCAGCTGTATGACCTGCTGGCGTCGAGCGACGATGCGGCACTGGCCCAGCGTGCGCTGGCGCTGGCCCTGACGGACGAACCGGGCCTGACCAACAGCCCGGCCATGATCAGCCGCGTGGCATACCGCCATCCGGACCTGGCCTTCGATTTCGCGCTGTCCCATATCGACCAGGTCAACGCGCGCATCGACGCCAGCTCGCGCAGCCGCTATTTCCCGCGCCTGGCGGCCAGCTCCAGCCAGCAGGCGATGGTCGGCAAGCTCGATGCCTATGCCAGGGCCCACCTGGCGGCCACCGCGCGCGGCGACGCCGATACCTCGATCGCCGACATCGAGTACCGTATCAAGGTGCGCGAACAGCGCTTGCCGGCGATTGATGCGTGGCTGTCGAAACAGTCGTAACGATCGCAGGTCGGATTAGCGCGGCGCAGCCGCGCGCAATCCGACAACAGCGTTAGCCATATTGTCGGGTCACGCAAAAAAAACCGGCTTCGCATTACGCGGCAGCCGGTTGAAACGCTTGTTCAGAGCGCAGGGATAAACAGGGGGCAGTGAGGTGCGATGAGCACGGCACTGCGGTACGACACATTCGTGCCGGTCATTGAGGTGTCCGGCAACCTTGCGCCCGGGGTGTCCGTGCGCCATGTGTGTACTATGCCAGCGCTTTCTTTAATCAGGCTTAGGACTTCATTAAACCGGCCTGATTTTCCTCCCTGCTGCTGTTTCCTTGCTGAATTGGTGCCGATGGTTGAGCTCACCGGCTAAGCTGTTGAGTCATATGGGCATCCTATCGCTCCCCGAGCGTAGTGATCTGCGCCACACATGCTGTGCCAACGAGAAACAGCATAACAGCGCCATATGACGGGGATATGACGCGCGCCAAATTCGTGCGCACTTTCTGCAAGGAACGCAATGGCGCGCCAAATCGCTTACCATCCGGATATCACTTAGTTCAGGAGACCACCATGTTCCATCGCGGCCGCCTTCTGCCAGTATTCTCCGCCTGTCTGCTGCTGGCGGCCTGCACCCCGCCGTCAACGGTCACCCCACCGCCTGGCATGCCTGGCAGCGTACGCGTTGCAACACCGGCCAGCGGCGAACGGCTGCTGCAGATCGACCCGCAGGCCACCCTGCTCACCATCACCGTAAGGCGCGGCGGCGCGCTGGCGCGGCTGGGGCACGATCATGTCATAGCGAGCCGCACCGTCACCGGCTGGGTGGCGCCTGAGCCGGGACAGGCCGATTTCCAGTTCCGCCTCGACGCCATGACAGTCGATGAAAGCGGCTTGCGCGCCCAGGCGGGACTGGACACCACGCCCTCGGGCGACGCGATTGCCGGCACGCGCCACAATATGCTGGTGCGCGTGCTGGACGCCGAACACTATCCGCTGGTGCGGGTGCAGGCCAGGCTGCAGCCGGGTGCGCAGGCAGCCGATGCCGCCATCACGCTGCATGGCGTCACGCGCACAGTGAGGGTGCCGGTCAGGCTGGAGCAGGCCGGTGATGGAAAGAGCCTGCGCGCCAGCGGCGCCGTGGTACTGAAACAAAGCGACTTCGGCATCGTGCCGTTCGCCATCCTCGGTGGCGCGATGGCGGTACAGGACCCGATGGAGCTGGCGTTCGATATCGTCGCCATCCAGGCTAGCGCGCCAGGATCAGCCGCAGCCCCAGCGCAATAAAGATGGTGCCGGCCACGCGGTCGAGCCACAGGCCGGCGCGCGGACGGCGATTGAGCCACTTGCCGACCGCGCCCGAGAAATAGCCGAGCAGGCCAAACAGCACGCAGGCCTGGGCCGTAAACACCAGTCCCAGCTGCGCCGTCTGCCAGCTGGCGTTGCCTTGTCCGGCCACAACGAACTGCGGCAGGAACGACAGAAAGAACAGCACGACTTTCGGATTGATACTGTTGGCAAACAATCCCTTGGCAAACAGCCTGCCCAGCGATTCGTCCGCCAGATTACTCGCGCCATCGATCTTTGCGCCGCCACGGCTGCGGATGGCGCCGAACCCCAGCCACACCAGGTACAGGCCACCGGCCACTTTCAGCGCGGTAAACGCGGTGGGCGAGGCGGCCAGCAGGGCCGACACGCCGATACTGGCCAGCAGCGTGTGCGTAAGGCAGCCCAGTGCACAGCCCAGGCCAAACGCCACCCCCTGGCGCCGTCCGCGCGACATGCCCACGCCCAGCACCATCAGGTTGTCGGGACCGGGGCTGGCGGTGACCAGCACGGCGGCGGCCAGGAAGGCCATCAATTGTTCGGGACTCAGCATGTTCGCGCTCACAGGCAAAAACCGCCATGATACAGAAGTGTTGCGTAGAAATTGTTGCGGCTGCATCAGCACTAATGCATTAATGGCAAGTACTTGCGCTTGCCCCGCACTTGTCGATTAGAATGAGGTATCCATTGCACAGGACTTGCCGCTCGCGCAATCACTCCATACAACCGATGCCAGCCCAGTCCTTTCCAATCCGCCATTCCAGTTCCCCACCGCTGCAGCGCGTGGCGGCGTGGCTGCTATGGTTACTATGCAGTCTGCTTTTCCTGAGCAACAGCGCACACGCCCAGGCCACCCCCACGCCCTTGACCGCGCAGGGCATCCATCACCTGGGCACGCAAGGCCGCCTGTATTTCGCCAGCGACAGCGTACCGCCTGCCGATGCGGCCGCCCTGCCCGCCTGGCTGGCGCGCCAGCGGCCCGCTGCCGAGGTGAACCTGTTCGGCGGCGCCTACTGGCTGCATGCGCGCGTGCGCAACGACAGCAGGCAAACGGCATGGGTCATCGATCCGAACGACACGCTGATCGACACGGTCGACATCCACGTGTATGCACCCGGCCAGCAAGGCGCACCGGTGCCCCTGCTGTCGGGCTACCAGCGGCCGCACGAATACCTGCTGCATTACGGCAAGAACGTCGCGCTGGCGCCGGGCGCCACCTACGATATCCTGATCCATTTCGACAGCCCCTATTACGCGCGCCCGCCCCTGTTTGCCGTCAGGACCCAGCTCGCCTACCGCAAGCTGGTGGGCCAGGAAAATTTCCAGATCATCGCCTCGATCGGCGCCCTGCTGGCGCTGGGGCTGTTCAATTTCTTCATTTTTTCGCTGACGCGCGAAAAAGCGTCGTTCTACTATGCGCTGTATGTGCTGATGTACGGCCTGGCGTGGGCCATGACTTTCCACGTGTTTTCCGACCTGTTCGACTGGCGCTGGCTGCAGCTCCATTACGTGCCCTTCTTCCTGCTGCCCGTCCTCAGCACCCTGTTCTACCGGCACTTCCTGCGCCTGCGCGAACTGGCGCCGCGCCTGCATCAATGGAGCCGCCTCAACCTGGTGCTGCCGTTCGTGCTGATGCCCAGCTGTTTCCTGGCGTCCCAATACGCGCATGCGCTGGCCACCGTCGCCATCACCATCTGGATGGTGCTGGCGCTGGTGTGCGGCATCGTCGTCTGGCGCGGCGGCTACCAGCCGGCGCGCTTCTTCGTGCTGGGGTTTATCGCCCTGATGCTGCCCGGCTTTGTCATCCTGCCGGCCAACCTGGGCCTGATACCGGCGCTGGTCAGCAACGCCCAACTGTTGACATTGCTGGGCGGCACGCTGGACGGCCTGCTGCTGGCCTTCGCGCTGGCCGAGCAGATCCGCCTGCTGCGCAATCACCTGGAACAGCGGGTGCTGGAGCGCACGCAGGCGCTCACGCACAGCAACGCCGCGCTGCTGGCGGCCAAGACGCAGGCCGAAGTAGTGAGCCGCCACCGCATCGACTTTTTGTCCGCCATGAGCCACGATATCCGCACGCCGCTGGCCGGCGTGATCGGCATGCTGAAATTCGCGCTGCGCGACCAGACGGTGCGCGGACGCACGCAGGAATACCTGCGCATCGGCCTGCATAACGGCGAGTCGCTGCTGACCATCCTGAACGACATCCTCGATTTCTCCAAGATCGACGCCGGCAAGCTCACGCTGGAAACGGTGGACTTCGACCTGCTGGCGCTGATCGGCGACGCCACCGGCATCGTGCAGGGCCAGGCCGACGCCAAGAGCCTGCTGCTGCGGCGCGAGCTGGCGCTGGACCTGCCGCGCTACGTGCGGGCCGACCCGACGCGCCTGCGCCAGATCCTGATCAACCTGCTGGGCAATGCGATCAAGTTCACGGCCAACGGCGAAGTGCTGCTGGACGTGCGCTGCAGCCGCACGCCGTCGCACCACAAGGATTGCCACCAGATCGACTTCACCATCAGCGACACGGGCGCCGGCATCGACGCCGACACCCTGCCGCGCCTGTTCCAGAAGTTCGAGCAGGCCGATCACTCGACCACGCGCCGCTATGGCGGCACGGGACTGGGCCTGGCCATCTGCAAGCAGCTGGTGGAGCTGATGGGCGGCAGCATCGGCGTGGAAAGCCGGATCGGCATCGGTTCCCGCTTCCATTTCAGCGTGCCCCTGCCTTCCGGCAGCGCGCCGCCGGCCGATGCGCGCCACGTGCCGCGCAATGCGCGCCATGCCTGCCGCCTGCATATCCTGTGCGCGGAAGACGTGCGCACCAACCAGATCATTATCGGCACGCTGCTGGAAGGCATGGGCCACACGGTCACCATCGTGGAAAACGGCGAGGAGGTGCTGCGCGCGCTCGCTTCCGGCCCGTACGACGCGGTGCTGATGGACGGCCGCATGCCGATGATGGATGGCGAACAGGCGGCGCGCCTGATCCGCGCCGGCGGCAATCAGGCCTTCCCGATCCCCGATGCGCAGATCCCCATCATTGCATTGACAGCCAACGCCAGCGAGCATGACCGGCAGCGCTACCTGAGCGCCGGCATGGACGACTTCCTCAGCAAGCCGGTCGACGAAGCGCTGCTGTACCAAAAGATCGACGCGCTGATCGATTTGCTGCTGGCGCGCGGCCACGAGCTGCCGTGCGCCGTGCCGGTGCCGCCAGCCGAATCCGGCGAAGATGCGCTGGCGCGCCAGTTCGGCCTGGGCAAACCGGCCAAGGGCCCTGTTCCACCAGCGCCAGTGGCCACGCCGCCGGCCAGCGATCCGATGACTGACCCCGTGCATATCCTGCCGCTGGCCGGATTGTCGGCGCAGCACCTGCAGCGCATCGCCAAAGCGTTTCTCGACGAGGCGCCGCGCCGTTTCGACGTGGCCCGCCAGGCTGTCCGCGATGGCAACGCCAGCGCCGTGGCCGCCGCCTTCCATGCGCTGAAAGGCAGCGCGGGTTATCTGAGCCGCCCCACGCTGCACGCGCTGTGCCACCAGATGGAAACGCTGGCGTCGAACGGGGAGCTCGATGAAGTGGAACAGCATCTGCCGCGCATCGAGGCAGCGCTGCGGACGGCGCAAACCGATCTGACCGCACAATTGGTACAATCGGGCAGGCCGGATTAGCGGCCGCAGGCCACGTCATCCGACACATTGCTGCCGCAAGCGGTGCTCAAAAATCCGTCTCCCCCTGGATCACCACCGGATACCCGCTGATCGCGCGCGAGGCCTGCATGCCGGCCATCACGGCCGCCTCGACGCAGCCGGCGTTCAGACCGGTCTTGATCCAGTCGCCAGTGAGGAACAGGTTGGCAAACCCCGACTGGTCGCTGGCGAGGCGGTACCGGGTGCTGCCCACCACCGACATCACGTAGCGCTCGGACGGATCGACATTGGCGCGCCAGTACTGGCTGTCGAAACGCGCCGGCCCGGTGCCCTCTTTTGCGTCCACCAGCCAGTGCCACGGAAACGCGCCCCGCGCTCCTGCCTGCGGCCACAGCGCGCCGATTTCCTCGCTTAACTGGTGCAGCGCGCCCTGCCTGGCCTGCTCGGCGCAGCGGGCCGGAAAGCCCGTGTCGCTCAGCGGCGGATAGCCGGCGATCGGCAGCGCGCTGCAGAAATACGAGACGTTCTTCGGCGCCAGTCCAGCCGGCCAGTCTTCGCGCGCCAGCAGCTGGTCCATCGGCGCCCAGGTGTCGTACGGCTCCGTAAAGGCAGACAATACCGGCTGCTGGCCGCCCGGCTGCGTGGTCCAGCCCAGCTGCGCCAGGTCCTGGTTCAGCCATACCTGGTAGGCCTGGGTAGCCACCGTTTGCACGTTGTCGGCGGTTTGCCGCAGGGCGGGACTTTGCGCCAGCAATTGCGGGCACAAAATCGGCAAGGCGCCGATCGAGATGCCGAACACCACCTTGTCGAAATCCACGCCTTTTTTCAGCACGGTGGCGGGCAGCGGCTGGCCGAAAGCCTGCTGGTAGCGCTGCGGCCAGTCGCTCCAGTACGATTCCAGGTTCACGCCCGCCTCCTGCAGCAATGCCGCCTGCGCAGGATCGAGCTGCGCGTAGTCGGGCGTGGAAGGCCAGCAGGCCAGGCCCTTGACATCAACCAGCGGCGCATAGCCGGCCGCCGGGTCGCGCAGCGCCACCTGTTCGGTGATGCGGATGCTGTCGATCTCGCCGGTGCCGCCGCCGGGCACCAGTTCCTCCACGCGCTGGAAGAACCTGAACTGCACGCCGCGCTGTTTCAGCACTTCGTACAGCGGCGTGAAAACCGTGTCGCCCATGCCGGCCTGCATCTTGAACATGATGCCGCCGCGGTAGGCCAGGCCGATGCGCGCCATCGAGCGCAGCAAGGTGCCGGCCTCGATATTCGGCCTGGAAAAGTCGCCGCCTTCGTAGGCAAACACCAGGTCGTAAAAGCCGCGTACGGGCGCCGAATTGACGCTGAAGCGCTCATCGCCGCCATGTTTTTTCAGCCAGTCGCGAAAATCGATATCGTTGATGACATCAAAGCCGTGCTTGAACACGCCATCGTCGAAACAGCCTTTCATCACCGTGATGCCCAGGTCCAGGCAGGTGAACAGGCGGCGCAGCTCGTCGTCGGCATCGATCAGCGCCCGGTAGCGCAGGCGCAGCCAGGCGCGGATGCCCGTCAGGGTGCTGGCCAGCAGCTGGTGGCGGGCCGCATCGTGGTGCGTGGAGTCGGGCGCCAGGTCGGCCACCAGCGCCACCAGCGCGCCCACGGACAGGCCCACGTCCAGTCCCAGCTCATCGGCCTGGCCCACCACTTCATCGGCCAGGCGGCGCAGCCAGCCCGGCCACTTCCCCTCGGCGCTGGTGCCCAGGTCGGTGGCGGCGCGCGCGATGCGCGCATCGGCGTCGGCCACCTGCCGGATCTGGCGTATCCATTGCTCGATCCAGCCGACCATGGCCACCGCCATCTGCCACAGCGTAATGTCTTCGCCACCCTCGCCCGGCTCGCCCGGCAAGGTGGGGAACACGATCGACCAGTTGCGCCACTCGCCCTTGACGTCTTCCGACAGGGCCACGTAATCCTGCTGCCTGAAGGCGTCGCGCCAGGTGGCCAGGGGTGAACCGGGCGGACGATCGAGCGCGGCATACGCCTTCTTGATCATCTTGAACGCGTTGGCATAGAAGCCGAACCAGATATGCAGGCCGTGCTCCTCGATGCGCTGGCCCTGCTGCGCGTTGCGCCCGCTGGCGCCTTTGCCGCCCAGGCGCCAGCCCAGCTGGTAGACGGTGACCTGGTAGCGGTTCTGCCAGTCCGGCTGCCCGGTCAGATAGTAGGCCGCCGTCAGCGAGCCGACGCCGCCGCCGAGGATGGCGATCTTTTCGGGCGCGATGACGGAATTGTCGACCAGTTCCTCGCCCGGCATGGCCGTGAAATCGAAATGGACCTGGAACGGCAGGATGGCCGCCTGCGCGCCCAGCCGCAGGCCCAGCGTCTGGTTGAGCGGAAAGCTGTCGAACGCGTGCAGCGTGCATTCGTATTCATAACCGAGCAGGCGCGCGCTGTGCAGGCGGTTGATTTCGGCCGGCGCGGCCACCAGCGCCTGGTAGACGGCCTTGACGCCGGCACTGTCCGGAAACTGCTTGAGGAAAATCTGATCGATGCGCGGATTGCGCAATAGCGACAGGATATCCTGCCAGCCGGCCGCATCCATGTCGAAGAAGTCGGGAATCGACAGGAAGATCCTGAACGCCTGCTCGATCAGTTCGAGGAAACTGCCGATCGGCTTGTGCGGCCCGGCCTGTCCGGTGGCGTTCACTTCCAGCAGCGGATGCAGGGCAATTTTCGTCTCGGGCGAAAAAGGATGAAAGCCTTTGGCCGACACCGAACAGCGCAGCGGCTCGGTACCCGCTGCGGGAATCTCGTACTCGCACAGATACTTCGGGTAGCCGAACAGTTCGCGCCCGTTGATCAGCGCCATCGCATCGTCGACAAAGATGTGGCACGGATACCAGTAGATATGCGCGAGTTTCCCTTTCGCATCGATCTCGCCGACCATGATCCAGGTAACGATATCGACTTCGGTGATCCAGCCCTTGGCCTGGTCGGCGGGGTTGGCGGAGTCCGCATGGTTGACGCGCGTAAAGGTCAGCATCACGTACGGCGACAGGGCTTTGAAGGTCAGGTGCTCGCCCGCTACCCGGTTCAAGGTCGTGTCGACGGTGGCCTGCAGTTTTGCCAGGTCGCCTTTCACGAAATAGCCGACCATCTCGGATTGCTTCAGTTGCAGCGGCGAGTGCATCATCACCGAGCCGCCCTGGTAGATATAAGAAGGTCGTGTCATTGCCTGTCCCGGTTGTAAAAAACGCAGCTACTAGTGTAGGTGACGAAGCAAGATTGACGATATGAAATTAATTGCTGAGTCGCTTTGCAGAACCGACGCCCATGCAAAGCCCGGTGTACGATGGTGGCCTGCCCTTTGCTACCGCCAGATTGACTATCGATATGCAACACACTGCCATCACCACCGATTACGTTTCCACTTTTTCCGGCAACCGCTTTTATCCATTGCGCCCCCATATCGACCAGGTGGCGATCGAGGACATCGCCCATGGCCTCGCTTACCAGTGCCGCTTCAATGGCCAGACAAAAACGTTTTATTCGATTGCCCAGCACAGCCTGATCGTCGCCAGCCTGGTGCCGCCGCCCCTGCGCCTGGCGGCGCTGCTGCACGATGCGGCCGAAGCCTATCTGGGCGACATGGTCAAGCCGCTGAAAGTCCTGCTGCCGGAATTTGCCGCGCTGGAAGACAAGGTCACGGCCATCATCGCCGCCACCTATGGCATCGACTTTTCCGACTATGCGCCGATCAAGCGCGCCGACCTGGTGGCATTGGCAACCGAGAAACGCGACCTGATGCCCCACTCCACCGAGCGCTGGGCTTACCTTGACGGCATTGCGCCTTTGCCCGGTATAATTGTTGCCATGGATCCCGGTGAAGCAAAGCAATGTTTCTTGCAGCGCTACCACGAACTGACAGGCTCAGTGGGCGCTGCATGAGGATACGAGCGTGCCACCGTTGCTTTGCCCGCTGCCGCGCTTGCCCGCCCTAAGCTGCGGTTTTTGCACGGCTTTTTCAGATATCCACAGCAACTGTGGATAAAGTTGTTGATAAGCACCTCTTGACAAGCCGCAACGCCAGTACTGATGCGGGTTTCAACAATTTGCTGAATTCGCAGGCAATATTTTAAGTCAATCAAATCAATGACTTGCGATAGCGCTCTTGCGCTTGCGCAGACAGATGCCGAATAAGATGAAAAATATTTTTACTGTGCATAAGCCGGGCGCCATCCGGCTACTGCGCGCAGGCCTGCCCTTTGACAAAGCGCCTGCACTGGCCTAAGGTAGATGCGGCGCGCACGCTCAACGCTGGGAAATGCATGAATACCGATACTGTTAAAGCCGCCAAGGCGGATGATGAACCTGATTGGCTGGTCGATGATCCGCACACCGCAGAAGATGACGAGGCCGGCCAGGCCAGCCCGCCGCCGCCATGGCGCGTGCTGATCGTCGATGATGATGTCGATGTCCACGTCGTCACCAAATTCGCCCTCAGCCAGGCCAGCTTCGAAGGCCGCAGGCTGAGCTTTCTGCACGCCTATACGGGCGAAGAAGCACTGGCTTTGTTGCGCAGCACCCCCGACATCGCCGTCGTGCTGCTCGACGTCATCATGGAAACCCAGGATGCCGGCCTGCACGTGGCGCGCCAGATCCGCGAAGACCTGCACAACAGCGCCGTGCGCATTATCCTGCGTACGGGCCAGCCGGGCCAGGCGCTTGAACACCGCATCATCATCGACTACGATATCAACGATTTCTGGTGCAAGACCGACCTCACCACGCGCAAACTGTTTACCACGGTGATCTCTTCGCTGCGCACTTATGCCAGCCTGCGCGATGCCGAGCGGCAAGTGGCCGACCTGGCGGCCGCGCTCGAACATTGCATTGAGGTGCCGGCCAAGCCTTCCGGGCAGACTGGCCCGGCGTGACTTTTGGTCAGTAAACAACAACACTGGATAGGCATACAGCAGTATTGAGCAACGTCGATTTGTGCATGTCCAAATGCAATCCATGCTGCCCGCCACCGCACTTGCGCTAAGTGGCGGATTCTCAAGCGCTTTTTCAGATATCCACACGGATTGTGGATATCTTTGTGGATAAGGCCCTATTGACAGGCCTCAAAGCCACAGCCAGTGCGGCTTTCAATAAACTGCTCAATCAAGCAGCAGAAATAAATCCCCTACAAATCAAGCACTTGCAAAAACAAGGTTCATGCCTGGAAAATTATTTACGCAATTTCGCTAACCCATCATTTGTGCATAACTGAGCTGTAGTGAGCAAATCGACAATCCCATTCCAGCCCTGCCGGCAACATTGCCAGCGCCTGGTATCTTATTGACTGAACTGGCGCCGTTCCGCCGGCCGCGTCAGGACGCGCTCGATCAGTTCCGGCGCCAGCCGGTATGACTTCAGGTATTCCAACGCGCACACCGTGCCATAGGCGGCTTGCTCGGCAATGCCAAGCTCGACGATCTTGCTCATGGCCAGATCCACCCGTGCATGGGCATGGAGCGGCGTGGCAGGCAGATGCAAAGTATGGTCGGTCGTTATCATGGGCAGGCTCCTGCGGTCAGGTGGAGAGAAGCAAACGAGAATCGGGGAAGAAAGACGAGGGGCGTTACAAGCGGCAACAGGGGAAGTATTGCGCATAAATATGTAATGTCAATGACAAGCGCATATTTGCCGGCAACTTTGTCGTTGCCGGCAGTGCCAGCTGAATGGCGCCGTCAGACAGCCAGGTGGCGCCTGACATCCTCGCCATCCATCAGCCCGGCGGGGCCGCTGGCCACCACGCTGCCGCGCGACAGCACGATAAACTGGTCCGCCAGTTCGCGCGCGAAATCAAAATACTGTTCGCACAGCACGATGGCGATATCGCCGCGCTGCTTGAGCAGGCTGATCACGCGGCCGATATCCTTGATGACGGATGGCTGGATGCCTTCTGTCGGCTCGTCGAAGATAATCAGCTGAGGTTCGGCCAGCAGCGCACGGGCGATCGCCAGCTGCTGCTGCTGGCCGCCGGACAAATCTCCGCCGCGCCGCTGCAGCATGTCCTTCAGCACCGGAAACAGCTCATACACGGTGTCGTCGATGTGCGAGGCCTGCCGCCCCTTCTTGACGGCCATGCCCATCAGCAGGTTTTCCTCGACCGTCAGACGGGCAAAGATATCGCGGCCCTGCGGCACATAGGCAATGCCCAGCCTGGCCCGCGCATGCGGCGACAATTTGGTAATGTCGCGCCCATTGAACACCACCGTGCCCTGCGCCACCGGCAGCACGCCCATCAGGCATTTGAGCAAGGTGGTCTTGCCCACGCCATTGCGGCCCAGTAAAGCCAGGCATTCACCCTTGCGGGCCGTCAGGGACACGCCGCGCAGGGTGTGCGAGGAGCCATAATACTGATTCAGTTGCGTCGCTTCCAGCATGCTTATCTTCCCAGGTAGACTTCGATCACGCGCTCGTCGGCTTGCACTTCGTCCATGCGGCCCTGCGCCAGCACGCTGCCTTCATGCAGCACGGTCACGATGCCCTGCTGCGCGATTTCCGTGACAAATCCCATGTCGTGCTCGACCACCATGATGGAATGCTTGCCGCGCAGTTCGTTCAACAGTTCCGCCGTGCGCGCCGTTTCCGCGTCCGACATGCCGGCCACCGGTTCGTCGAGCAAAATGAGCTGCGGCTCCTGCATCAAGAGCATGCCGATTTCCAGCCACTGCTTCTGGCCGTGCGACAGCAGCCCGGCCAGCCGCGCCTCCTGGCCGTGCAGGCGGATCAGGCGCAGGATGGCTTCGATCTTGCCTTCCTGCTCCGAGGTCAGGCGCGCAAACAGCGTGGTGGCCACGCGCTTGTTCATCTTCATCGCCAGTTCCAGGTTGTCGAACACCGTATGCTGCTCGAATACGGTGGGGCGCTGGAACTTGCGGCCGATGCCGGCGTGGGCGATCGCGTATTCGGTCATGGTCGACAGGTCCATGGTCTGGCCGAACCAGGCCGTGCCGGAGGTGGGCCGCGTCTTGCCGGTGATCACGTCCATCATGGTGGTCTTGCCCGCGCCATTCGGGCCGATAATGCAGCGCAATTCGCCCACCGAAATATCGAGACTGAGCTTGTTGATGGCCTTGAAGCCGTCGAACGAGACGGTGATGTCTTCCAGGTACAGGATGGCGCCATGGGTGGTGTCGACGCCCTCGCCTTTGACGCGCGCATACGACGGGCCCGCCCCGGCTTCGGCCCCGGCCATGCCGGGCAACATGCGGATGCTCATGCGGCCTCCTCTGCCGCGATGGCGCTTTTCCTGCGTTTCAGTTTGGCCAGCATGCCCAGCATGCCCTGCTGCATGAACAGCGTGACGACGATAAACAGCAGCCCCAGCGCGAACAGCCACAGTTCGGGCAAGGCGGCTGTAAACCAGCTTTTCAGGCCGTTGACGGTAAACGCGCCCAGGATCGGGCCGATCAGGGTGCCGCGCCCGCCGACCGCCACCCACACCACCATCTCGATGGAATTGGCCGGCGACATTTCGGACGGGTTGATAATGCCCACCTGCGGCACGTAGAGGGCGCCGGCAATGCCGCACAGCACGGCCGACAGGGTCCAGACAAACAGCTTGAACCACAGCGGGTTATAGCCCAAAAACATCAGCCGCGCCTCGCCATCGCGCACGCCCTGCAGCACGCGGCCCAGCTTGGAGCTGACGATGGCGCGCGCACCGATCAGCGCGGCAAGCAGGAACGCCAGGGTCAGCAGGAACAGCACGGCCTTGGTCTCGGGCGCCGTCACGCTGTGGCCAAGGATGGTCTTGAAGTCCGTAAAACCGTTGTTGCCGCCAAAGCCAGTATCGTTGCGGAAGAACAGCAGCATGAAGGCATACGTCATCGCCTGCGTGATGATGGAAAAATACACGCCCTTGATGCGCGAACGGAACGCAAAGTAGCCGAACACAAAGGCCAGCACGCCCGGCACCAGCACCACCAGCGCCATGCAGTACCAGAAATGTTCGGTGAAGGCCCAGTACCAGGGATAGGTTTTCCAGTCGAGGAACACCATAAAGTCGGGCAAGGCACTCTGATACTGGCCCCCGGCACCGATGGCGCGCATCAGGTACATGCCGTGCGCATAGGCGCCCAGCGCAAAGAACACGCCATGGCCCAGCGACAGGATGCCGGTATAGCCCCAGACCAGGTCGAGCGCCAGCGCGGCCAGCGCATAGCACATGAACTTGCCGACCAGGCCGACCGTGTAGGCCGACACATGCAGCCGATGGCCTTCGGCAAACAGCAGGTTGAAGACGGGCAGCAAGGCTGCCACGATGGTGAAGGCGGCGATCGCCGCCCACACGGGCCGCGAAAACAGGCCCTGCCTGACACGGAGTGAGGTAATCATTCGACGCTGCGTCCCTTCATGGCAAACAGGCCCTGCGGCCGGCGCTGGATGAAAATAATGATGAACACCAGGATGGCGATCTTGGCCAGCACGGCGCCCGCCACCGGTTCCAGGAATTTGTTGACTTCGCCGAGGCCCAGCGCCGCGATCACGGTACCGGCCAGCTGGCCCACGCCGCCCAGCACCACCACCATGAACGAGTCGACGATATAGCTCTGCCCCAGGTCCGGCCCCACATTGCCCAGCTGCGACAGCGCCACGCCGCCGAGGCCCGCAATGCCGGAGCCGAGGCCGAAGGTCAGCATGTCGACCTTGCCGGTGGCCACGCCCACGCAGTCGGCCATGCGGCGGTTTTGCGTGACGGCGCGCACGAACAGGCCGAGCCGGGTTTTATTGAGGATCAGCCACACCGCCACCACCACCAGCATGGCGAAGGCGATAATGGCGATGCGGTTATACGGCAACACCAGCGAACCGAGCACGGTGACGCCGCCCGACATCCAGGCCGGATTGGCCACTTCCACGTTCTGCGCGCCAAAAATCGTGCGGACCAGCTGCATCAGGATCAGGCTGATGCCCCAGGTCGCCAGCAGCGTCTCCAATGGCCGGCCATACAGCCAGCGGATCACCGTGCGTTCCAGCAGCACGCCCACCGCCCCTGCCACAAGGAACGCAGCCGGCAGCGCCGCCACCAGGTACCAGTCCTGCATGCCGGGCAGGTAGCTGCGGAAAAACAGCTGGCACAGATACGTGGTGTAGGCGCCGATCATCAAGAGTTCGCCATGCGCCATATTGATAATGCCCATCAGCCCGAAGGTGATCGCCAGGCCCAGCGCCGCCAGCAGCAGCACGCTGCCCAGCGACAGGCCATAAAAGATATTGCCGACAAATTCGGTGCGCTGCACGCGGCCCTTGATCTGGCCTATCGTATCGACCGCGGCAATGCGCACCGCTTCGTCGGGTTCGCCAGGCTTGCCGTCCGGCCCCTTGTCCAGCATCGCCTGCAGGGGCGAAAGCAGGCGCGCATCGCTGCTGGCGGCCAGGTCCTGCACCGCCTGCCTGCGCACGGCACTGTCGGGTGCGTGCAGATTGGCGCTGGCGATCAGCACCTGCAGCAGCGGCTTGATCTCGGGATCGGTCTCCTGCGCCAGCGCCTTGCGGATCAGCGGCACTTGCGCGGGACTGACGGCCTTTTGCAATTGCTGCGCGGCGGCCAGGCGTTCGCCGCGTTCCGGTGCCAGCAGCTTGAGGCCCGACAAGGCGCCCTCGACCACGCCACGCAAGCGGTTGTTGACCATGACGCCGTCGATGCCGTCGGGCGTGGCCGCCGTCTTGCCGGTGGCAGGGTCGTAGGCTTGCGCGCCATCGCCTTCGACGATCAGCACATCGCCGCGCGGGGTGGCATACAGGGTTTCGGCCTGCAGGGCAAGCAAGACACGGGCGGCCTCGGGCGTGGCCAGCGCGGCGAGCTGGCCGACGGCCGCGAGACGGGCTTCGGGGTCGTCGCCGGCCAGCGGTTTCAGTAATGCGGGGTCGACGGCGGCCTGCGCCAGCGAAGAGAAAAGCAGGCAGGCGAGGACCAGCAGTTTGGGGAGGAGCTGCATTGTAAGTTCCTGATGAGAGCGGCTTAGGGAGTTCGCTTACCCCAAAGGCAAGGACTGGGGTCGGACGGGGACGCCTAGTCCCTGAGGGTCCGACCCCGGCAGTTGCTGGTGGGTTACATATCAGCGTTACAACTTCTGCTTCGCCTCATTGCCCTTGATAAACGGGCTCCACGGCTGCGCGCGGATCGGCTCTTTAGTTTTCCACACCACATTGAACTGGCCGTCGGCCTTGATCTCGCCGATCATCACGGGCTTGTGCAGGTGGTGGTTGGTCGGGTCCATGGTCAGGGTGAAGCCCGATGGCGCCCTGAAGCTCTGGCCGCCCATGGCGGCGATGACCTTGTCGGTGTCGGTGGACTTGGCTTTTTCCACGGCTTGTGCCCACATATGGATGCCGACATAGGTCGCCTCCATCGGGTCGTTGGTGACCACCGAGCCGGCGTTCGGCAGCTTCTGTTTCACTGCATACGCTTTCCACTTCTTGATGAAGTCGGTATTCACCGGGTTCTTGACGGACTCGAAATAATTCCATGCCGCCAGGTGGCCCAGCAGCGGCTTGGTGTCGATGCCGCGCAGCTCTTCTTCGCCGACCGAGAACGCCACCACCGGCACGTCGGTCGCCTTCAGGCCTGCATTGCCCAGCTCCTTGTAGAACGGCACATTCGAGTCGCCATTGATGGTCGAAATGACGGCCGTCTTGCCGCCGGCCGAGAATTTCTTGATATTGGCAACGATGGTCTGGTAGTCGGCATGGCCGAACGGGGTATAGACTTCGCTGATATCGCTGTCCTTGACGCCCTTGCTTTTCAGGAATGCGCGCAGGATCTTGTTGGTGGTGCGCGGATACACGTAATCGGTGCCCAGCAGCACGAAGCGCTTGGCGCCGCCGCCGTCCGCGCTCATCAGGTATTCAACCGCCGGAATCGCCTGCTGGTTCGGCGCGGCGCCCGTATAGAACACATTCTTTTCCAGCTCCTCGCCCTCGTACTGTACCGGGTAGAACAGCAGGCTGTTGAGTTCCTTGAACACCGGCAGCACCGATTTGCGCGACACCGAGGTCCAGCAGCCGAACACCACCGACACCTTGTCCTGCGCTACCAGCTGGCGCGCTTTTTCCGCGAACAGCGGCCAGTTCGACGCGGGGTCGACCACCACCGGTTCGAGCTGCTTGCCCAGCACGCCGCCCTTGGCGTTGATCTCGGCGATCGTCATCAAGGCCACGTCTTTCAGCGAGGTTTCGGAAATGGCCATGGTGCCGGACAGCGAATGCAGAATCCCGACCTTGATGGTGTCGGCGGCAAACGCCGGCTGCGTAAACGCCGAGGTAACCATGGCCAGTGCGCCTGCTGCTGCCGCTTTCAAGATGATGCGTCGTGACATGTTGACTCCTGAGGGTGAGGGATAGGCTAGAGGGGCATACGAATGTTGTTAAAGCAGAATGCATGCCAGCATCGGCCCTGACGCGACAGGAGCAAACGCGCCACGATATGGTGCGCAGATGGTTTTGTCGCACGAAAAAAAACCCGGCTGCACAAGGACTGTGCAGCCGGGTGCCAGAAACGCCACGCGCTGGTGCTTTACTTTGCCACGCCCTTGCGTGGTGCGCGCAGCCGGCGCCAGCCTTTGCGCAGCAGCGGGAACAGGATCGCAAAGCCGGCCAGCCAGGGCAGGATGTAGGCCAGCGCGGTAATCGCGTTGGCCGTGCCCTCGGACAGGTTTTCCGTGAAGTTGCCCAGCGAGCGCTTCACCGGCGACCAGAAGCTGCGCTTGCCCTGCGCGCTGATCGAGACATTCAGCAAGTCCGTATCGATGCGCTGCATCAGCAGCGATTTTTCCGCCGTCGCCTCCTCCAGCTCGGTCTGCACGGTGGCGAGCTCCTTGGTCACCTTGATCAGCGCGTCGACATCGTTGCCCGACTTCTTTTCCAGTTCCTGCAGCTGCGCCTGGTATTGCCTGAGCATTTCCAGCCGTTTGCGGCTGTCCATCACGGGTCGGCCCAGGTCTTCCGCCTTGGTGCCCTGGCTGGTCAGCTCGCCTTCGGCCGCCACCAGCGCGACAATTTTCTGCACCCCGGCCGGCTTGGCGCGCAGACTGATACGCGCCTGCATGTAGCGGCCACTGTCGAGGCTGGAGTCGAGCAGCATGCAGCCATTGGCCGTATCGGCCTTGCAGGCGGCCACGACCTTTTCATACAGCGGCCGCACCTGCGCCTCGCCCGTATCGACGCCGACCGAGTGTTCATAGGCGAGAAACTCGGCGCCCTTTTCCTTGCCCTGCAGGCGTGCCGGACTCGATTGTCCGCCGCTTTCGCTCTTGCTGCCGCAACCGGCCAGCGCAATCAGTGCTACCGCCGCAGCCACCTTGACCAGCTTGATAGAAAATTGCATGATTTCCTTTTTATTAATATGCGATTGCCTGCATTCTATTGCCAAACATAAAACATACGCAACGCGCAAGGCGGACGCCCGCTTTGGCCCTGCGCCGCTAACTGGTATCATGCGGGCAAACGCCGGGCCGTCAAGCAGCCCGAGCCTTGCAACACACCGCGAAGCGGCCCTGCGCATCGAGCCACTCAAGCGCGCGCCGCCGACGCCCTACTATAAGAGAACGCATCCATTATGAGCACACCAAACCATCCGTCGTTCTGGCGCCGCATCCCGCTGGCCTTTGGCGCTTTTTTCAGCACCCTGTCCGATGGCGCCTATGCCGCCCGCGTGGAAAAGCTGAACCTGCCCGAGGCCGCACCGGTCGCGCCCGTCGCCCCGGCGCCCGCACCGGCGCCGGTGCCAACGCCTGCCGCCGCTCCCGTCATCCTGAAGGAAGCCACGCCCGACGCCGCGCTGCAACTGCTGGCGCTGCTGCAACGCGAAGCACGATTGATCGACTTTACCCAGGAAAACCTGGCCAGCCATGCCGATGCCGATATCGGCGCCGCCGCCCGCGTGGTGCATGAAGGCTGCGCCAAGGTGATGCGCGAGTACTTCAGCATTGAACCGGTGCGCGCCGAAAACGAAGGCAGCCGCATCGTGCTGCAGGCAGGCTTCGATCCGGCCACCGTGCGCCTGACCGGCAACGTGGTCGGCTCGGCGCCGTTTACGGGAACGCTGAGCCACCGCGGCTGGCGCGCCGCCGCCGTGCGTCTGCCGAAACTGAACGACAAGCATGACGCAGCCATCCTGGCGCCGGCCGAGGTGGAACTGTGAGCGCCCAGACCTTGACCCCGCAATTTGCGATCGGCATCGACCTCGGCACCACCCACAGCGCCCTGTCGTATGTGAACCTGGGCCAGAGCGACGGCGAGAAATCCGTGCACGGCGTGCTGCAGGTGCCGCAGTTGTCAAGCCCCGGCACGCTGGAAGAGCTGCCGCTGCTGCCGTCCTTCGTCTACCTGCCGCACGCCGATGAAGTGGCGCCCGGCGACCTGGCCCTGCCCTGGGTGACCGAAGAAGCCGAGGCGCCGTTCGTGGTCGGCGAGATGGCCCGCAGCCGCGGCGCCACCACGCCGATCCGCCTGGTGTCGAGCGCGAAAAGCTGGCTGTGCCACCCGGGCGTGGACCGCCGCGCGGCGATTCTGCCGAACGATGCGCCGCCGGAAGTGGCGCGCATTTCGCCCATCACGGCCGCCACGCGCTACCTGACGCACTTGCGCCAGGCCTGGGACAACGCGCATCCGGAAGCGCCGTTCGCGCAGCAGGAAATCACCGTCACCATTCCCGCCTCGTTCGATCCATCCGCGCGCGAGCTGACGATGGAAGCGGCGCAGGCGGCCGGCTACGGCAATCTGACCCTGCTGGAAGAGCCGCAGGCGGCCCTGTACAGCTGGATCCAGACCAGCGAAGGCCGCTGGCGCAAGGACGTGAAACCGGGCGACATCATCCTGGTCGTCGACGTGGGCGGCGGCACCAGCGACTTCTCGCTGATCGCCGTGCTCGAACGCGATGGCGTGCTGGAACCGCACCGCGTGGCCGTCGGCGAGCATATCCTGCTCGGCGGCGACAATATGGACCTGGCGCTGGCGCACCTGGTGGCGCGCAAGCTGGCCGCCAACGGCACCCAGCTCGATGCGTGGCAGATGCGCGCGCTGACCTACGGCTGCCGCAGCGCCAAGGAAAGCCTGCTGGCCGACAGCGGTCTCGATACCGCGCCGATCGTGGTGCCGAGCCGCGGCTCGAAACTGATCGGCGGCTCGATCCGCACCGAGCTCACGCGTGCTGAAGTGTCGACCTTTATTTTAGAGGGCTTCTTCCCGCAGGTGGAAGCATCAAGCCGCCCTGCCGTGCGCACGCGCGCCGGCCTGACGCAGCTGGGCCTGCCGTATGCGCAGGACGCGGCCATCACGCGCCACCTGGCCGCGTTCCTGGGCCGGCAAGTGGGCGCCACCGCCGAACTGGAAGGCTTTGCCGGCCGCCAGTCGAGCGATGCCAGTTTCTTGCATCCGACCGCCGTGCTGTTCAACGGCGGCGTGTTCAAGTCCGACCTGCTGGTGCAGCGCATCATGGGCGCCGTCAACGACTGGCTGTACCTGGAAGGCGCGGAACCGGCACGCATGCTGGCCGGCGCCGACCTGGACCTGGCGGTGGCGCGCGGCGCCGCCTATTACAGCTATGTGCGGCGCGGCCATGGCGTGCGCATCCGCGGCGGCACGGCCAGTTCCTTCTACGTGGCGATCGAGTCGGCCATGCCGGCCATTCCCGGCATGGAGCCGCCGATCCAGGCCCTGTGCGTGGCGCCGTTCGGCATGGAAGAAGGCAGCGAGCTGGAACTGCCGGGCCAGCAGTTCGGCCTGGTGGTGGGCGAACCGGTGCACTTCCGCTTCTTTGCCTCGTCCACGCGCCGCAGCGACCAGATCGGCGACCTGCTCGACTTCTGGGGTCCGGAAGAACTGCAGGAACTGAACGAAATCCAGGCCACCCTGTCGGCGGAAAACCGCCAGGCCGGCGACGTGGTGCAGGTAAAACTGCGTGCGCGCGTGACGGAAGCGGGCACCCTGGAGCTGCTGGCCGTCTCGCCGGACGGCGCCGAGCGCTGGAAGGTGGAGTTCGACGTGCGCGGCACGGCACAATAAATGGCCAAGGCCAGGGGCACAGCGGCGTATCTGGTCGGCATCGACCTGGGCACCACCAATACGGTGGTGGCCTACGCCGATGCGTCGGACACCAGCGCAGGCCTCCGCCTGTTCGACATCGAGCAGCTGCTGGCACCCGGTGAAGTGGGGCCGCGCCCGCTGCTGCCCTCCTTGCGCTTTCACCCTGCCGCCGGCGAGCTGGCGCAGGACGCATTGCGCCTGCCCTGGTCGACGCCCGACGTGGCTGGCGTTCAGGACGCCGTGACAGGCACGCTGGCGCGCGTGCTCGGCGGCCAGGTGCCGGGCCGGCTGGTGGCCAGCGCCAAGAGCTGGCTGTCGCATGCGCAGGTCGACCGCCATGCGCCGATTCTTCCGTGGGGCGCGGCGGACGATGTGGCCAGGGTGTCGCCGGTGGCGGCCAGCGCCAGCTACCTGGCCTATGTGCGCGCCGCGTGGAATGCCCGCTTTCCCGACGCTCCGCTGGAGCGCCAGGAACTGGTGCTGACCATACCCGCTTCGTTCGACGAAGGCGCGCGCGCGTTGACCGTCGAAGCGGCAAACATCGCCGGCCTGCCTGCGCTGCGGCTGGTGGAAGAACCGCAGGCGGCCTTTTACGATTTCCTGCACCGCCACCGCGATGACTTGCGCGTGCAGCTGGCCGGCACGCGCCGCATCCTGGTGGTGGATGTGGGGGGCGGCACCACCGACTTCAGTCTGATCGACGTCAGTTTTGACGAAGATGAAAATGAACCGCAGTTCACGCGCAGCGGCGTGGGCAACCATCTGATACTCGGCGGCGACAATATGGACCTGGCGCTGGCGCATCTGGTCGAAACGCGCATGGCATCTGGCGCGGACGGTGGCATGAAATTGTCGGCCGCGCGCCTGTCGCAGCTGATGGAACGCTGCCGCGCCGCCAAGGAAGTGCTGCTGTCGCAGGACGCGCCCGACAAGGCGACAGTGACGTTGCTGGGCGCGGGATCGCGCCTGATCGGCGGCACGCGCTCGGTCGAGATCACGCGCGAAGAAGTCGCCACCATGATAATCGACGGTTTCTTCCCGCTGGTGGACGCATCGGACATGGCCAGGAAGGGCCGCGCCGGCATCGTTGCATTCGGCCTGCCGTATGCGCAGGATGCGGCCATCACGCGCCATCTGGCCAGCTTTTTGCAGCAGCATCCGGGCGCGCTGCCCGACACCCTGCTGCTCAATGGCGGCGTGTTCCGCGCCGATGCGCTGGCGCGCCGGCTGGCCGACACGCTGACGCACTGGCGCGGCGCGCCCGTCACGGTGCTGCACAACGATAATCCCGACGTGGCGGTGGCGCGTGGCGCCGTTGCCTACGCGCTGGCGCGCCGTGGCCAGGCGCCACGCATCGGTGGCGGCTCGCCGCGCAGCTATTTCCTGGTGCTGGGCGACGCGGGCAAGGACCAGCGCGCCGTCTGCATCCTGCCGCGCGGAGCAAACAGCGGCGAAGAGATCCGCCTGCTTGAGCGCCGCTTCGCGCTGCGCCTGGGCCGGCCCGTGCGTTTTCACCTGGCCTCGTCCACCGGCGAAACCGGCACGCCGCCGCAGCTGGGCCATATCGTCGACCTGAAAGACGGCGATTTTGTGCGCCTGCCGCCGCTGGCCAGCGTGCTGCACGATCCGGCCAACCCGGCCGACAAGCGCGAAATCACGGTGCAGCTGGCCACCGTGATGACGGAAGTGGGCACGCTGGAAGTGCATTGCGTGGCCGAGGACAAGGCGAGCCTGCGCTGGCTGCTGGAGTTCCAGCTGCGCGCCGGTGAAGATCCCGACGACGACGCGGACACGGTCCCGCCACGCGTCAGGGAAGCGCTCGACAAGATCGAGCGCATCTTCGGCGGCAAGGCGCAGAAAGTCGAACCGAAGGAAGTGCGCCAGCTGCGCCAGCACCTGGAACAGGGCCTGGGCGGGCGCGAAGGCTGGGATACCGCCCTGCTGCGCCAGCTGTTCGACGCCCTGCTGCAGCGCGCGCGCGGCCGGCGCCGCTCGGCCGAACACGAGCGCGTGTGGCTGAACCTGGCCGGCTGGTGCCTGCGCCCCGGCTATGGCGACGCGCTCGATTCGTGGCGCATCGACCAGCTGTGGGCCATGTTCGACACGGGCGTGCAGCACCACAAGGACAGCCAGGTCTGCGCCGAATGGTGGACCCTGTGGCGCCGCGTGACGGGCGGGCTGGACGCCGCCCGGCAACTGCGCCTGCTGGACGACTTCGCCTTCAATCTGCAGGCCGATGCGGCCCAGCGCAGCAGCCGCCCTGTCACCCTGGTCAACGGCAGCGCCGACGACATGCTGCGCCTGGGCGCTTCGCTCGAACGCATCCCCGGCAGCTACAAGGCCGAGGTGGGCGCCTGGCTGTTGAAACGCCTGGAAAAAACCAGGGGCAGGACCGACGCCGGCGACGCGCACAGCCTGTGGGCGCTGGCCAGGGTCGGCGCGCGCCAGCCCTTCCACGGCAGCGCGCATGAAGTGGTGGACGCGCAAACCGCCGCCGAATGGCTGGACAAGCTCTTGATGCTGGACTGGAAAAAAACCGAAGCGGCGGCCTTTGCCGCCTCGCATATCGCGCGCATGACGGGCGACCGCTCGCGCGATATCGGCGACGCGCAGCGCGCCGCCATCATCGCCCGCCTGAAAGGCATCGGCGCGCCCGACACCTGGATCGCCATGGTACGCGAGATGGTGCAGCTCGATGAAGCGAGTACAAAACGAATTTTGGGCGAAGCGCTGCCGCCGGGGTTGAAACTGCTGGCATAACGCGGCGAATCCCGGCGAATCCGTCGGATTACGGCGCGGTGGAGTCACGTAGGTCGGATTAGCGCGCAAGCGCGTAATCCGACAACATTGTTGGCGTCGGCGGTTTTGTCGGATTACGGCCCGACGGGCCTAATCCGACCTACTGGACGCATCATATCTCGGCAAGCCATCAGCGAGCTTCACCCACGCCACCTGCGTGGCTGTATAGATATGGCTCTGCGGCGCCAACCGATCCGGCTGGTCCAGGCTGCACGTGGTCAGATCGACCTCTTCCGGAGAACGGTCGTCTTCAAACATCAATTGCGTGCCGCAGCGCGCACAGAAGCTGCGCGTGCCGTGCTCGCTGGAAGCATACGCCACAGGCCTGCCCTGCAGCCAGCGCAGATTCGCGCGCGGCACGCTGAACCACGCAACAAACGGCGCGCCCGAGGCGCGGCGGCACCTGGAACAATGGCAGGCGCTCTGGTGCATGGCGCCCGCACCCGCTTCATAGCGGATATCTCCGCACAAACATCCTCCGTTCAGCATGGCATCCTCCCCGGCTCGGATTAGCGGCGCGCAGCGCCGCGAATCCGACAACGGCGTTGGCGCCAACAATGGTTTACACGACGGCGATAATAAATAATATCACCGCCAGCGGCGCCTGCACCAGCACGATACCCGGATGCGTGCGGCGCAGCTGGGCCCACACGTTCAGGCCCGGCACTTCTTCGTGCGGGTGATGCGCTTCGTCGCGCAGCGACATGGCGTGCAGGAACATGCCTGCAATCAGCGGTCCCGGATTGACCCACCAGCCCTGTTCCAGCAGGAAATGCGACAGGTACACGGCCAACACGCCGATCAGCACCGGCGAGGCCCACACCACCGCCAGGATCATGCGGATGCCGTAGAACTCGGCCAGCGTGCCCATCTGGTGCAGCTTGCCGATATCGTGGTCTTCCATGCGCTTGTCGATCGCCAGCTCGGCGCGGCCGTACAGGGTCCACAGGCCGCCGAACAGGCAGCCCAGCAGGATGCCCAGCAGCACATCGGCCGCAAACACCGCATATTTGTTGACGTCGGCCGTGCCGATGCCCAGCGAAGTGTGGCCGGCCGCATGCAGGTGCAGGCTGGCCTGTTCGCCTTCGGCCGTGGTGTAGCGGTCGCGCACGTCGTAGGTGGCGCCGATATACACGACATTCTTGCGCAGGGCGTCGGCCGCCACGCCGGCCTTGCCATCGACCAGTTTCACGCGCGTGCGCGTCGGGTTCAGGAATTCCGGCGCCATCGCCGTCGGGTGGAACGGCGCCGTGACGGCGTTCTGTTCGGCAGCATCCTTCGCGTCACCATGGATCACCGGCTCGAACGCCCAGCGCGCCAGTTCCTTTTCACTATTCGTGCGCCTGGCCAGCTGGCAGACGCGGTCGGCCAGCGGCACCACTTCCTTCTGTTCGGACAGCACGGCGGGTATCGGCTGCTTGTTTTCCTGTTCCTCGGCGCCATGCGCGAGCTCGAAGGCGACGGCCGACAGCACCGGGCTTTTCACTTCGATGCGGGTGACGGCGCCCATGCGCTCGCGGATGCGGGCGCTGGCAAAATGCACGCCGGCCGCGCAGCGTTCACGGATCCACGGCAGGTTGGCGTTCTGGTCCGACTGTTCGGGCAGGATCAGCACCAGCTGGCGGCCCTCGCCGGCCAGCCTGTCGAGCAGGCTGTCGAGCGGGCGTTCGCCATCCTTGTTCTGCTCATACACGGCCGGCGCCAGGTCCAGGTCGATCGCCAGCACCTTGCTGCCGCGCGCGGCCGCGCTGGCGATCAGCTGCTCCAGGCGCGAGCGCTCCAGCGGTTCGCGCTCGTCGAATACTTTTTCAAACGCCGGCTGGTCGATCTCGATAATGCCGGGCCGGTATTGCGCGCCCTGGTCGGTGCGCTCGCGCGTCAGCTGGCCATGTTCGGCGCTGGCGCGCAGCATGGCCGCATCGAGCCATTCGAGCACATGAAACCCTTCCAGCGCCAGCATCAGCGAGGCGATCAGGGTGGCACCGATAATATGGTGCAGCAAGTGGGTGCCGGTCAGCTTGAAGGCCTGCCCCAATTGCACGAAAGGCCACAGCAGGCGCTTGCCCAAGCTCAGCCTCGGCGGTGGCGGGGGTGGCGTTACTGCATGATCATCGGGACGGCCAGCATTCAATCTTGATACTCCTTGGTATTTTTTACTTGCATTTCAAGTAATAGTTGGTAACAGCAGGAACATGGTATTGCAATTGTGCCCATCAGCGCCGCACTGCTGAGACGAATGTCTCATCTGGACACGGTGCTGCGCTGCAGAATGCATTGCGCCCCGCTTCGTGCTACAAGCAGCAGATAAAAAGCAACACCAAAGGAGACCGCCATGCCCTATGTGCGCCAGACCAGCCATCTTGACCGCGTGCGCGACCTGATCGCCGGCAGGGTCGTCAATCCGGGCCAGGACCTTGCCCGCCTTGCCTCATCGTACCGCCGTTCGCTCGACGACTACCGGCTTGACCCCGCCTCGACCACCGGCCCGCGCATTTTGACGGGCGGCGAGCTGCGCGCGATCCAGCAGTCGGAAGAGAACTTTTTACGCTCGACCGGACAATGCCTGCCGCGCCTGCATGCGATGGTGCGCGAAGCGGGCTACTGCGTGATCCTGGCCAATGCGCACGGCGTGACGATCGACTACGCGGTCGACCAGGACCAGCGCAAGCATTTCAAGAAAGCGGGACTGTATCCGGGTTCGTGCTGGTCCGAAAATGAAGAAGGCACCTGCGGCATCGCGTCCGTGCTGCTGGACCGGGAAGCGATCACCGTGCACAAGACCGACCATTTCCGCGCCGCGTTTACGGGCCTCACCTGCAGCGCCGCGCCGATCTTTACTCCGCATGGCGAGCTGATTGGTGTGCTCGATGCGTCCGCCCTGTCCTCGCCCGATGCGCGCGACAGCCAGCGCCTGGTGTACCAGCTGGTGCGGCAAAGCGCGACCGTGATCGAGGACGGTTTTTTCCTCCAATCATATGGCCACTGCTGTATTTTGCTGGCCCACCGCAACCGCCATTTCGTGGAAGTACAGCCGGAAATGCTGCTCGCCATCGACGAACATGGCGATATCGTGGCGGCGAACCGCTGCGCGCGGCAGGTGATTGCCGGTCTCGATGCCCTGCCCCGGCCCGTCGGCGAGGTGCTGGAGGTGCGCGCGGAACGGCTGGTCGATGCGCGCGCCGGCCATCAGTTGCTGTCGCTGCGGCTGGCGGGCGCGGGCACCTGGCTGCATGCGCGCGTGCGCGCACCGGCCAGGCATGCCAAGCCACGCGGCCGTATCACCAGCACTGCCAGTCCCGTCGACAATGCGCCAGACTACAACGCGCAGGAACAGGCCGAACGCACGCGCATCGTGCAGGCCATGACGCAGGCCAAATGGCGGCCATTGACGGCGGCGGCCATGCTGGGTGTCTCGCGCGCCACCTTGTACCGGCGCCTGAAACAGCTGAACATCGTCGCACCGCACAGGCAATAAGCGGCAATAAGCGGCAACTAGCTGAGATTTTTGTCTCATCGCCGCTTGTGCTGCACTGCGCAATGCCACCTCAAATCGCGCGTGATACAACATCGTCAGCGGTGGAAAAACACAAGCCGCATTCCATCATCACGACATGAGGAGACACGATGAGCAACGATACCCATCAACACACGGTGGCCGCCATGCTGGAGCAGCTCGAAGGCCATTTACGTGCCGGCGACGGCGACAGCGCGGCGCAGCTGTTCGAGCAAGACGGCTACTGGCGCGACCTGGTGCTGTTCACCTGGAATTTGAAGACCCTGGAGGGCCGCGCGCAGATCAGCGCCATGCTGCACGCCCAGCTCGCTGCCGTGCGTCCCGTGACCATCCGCATCGCCGAGGGAGAACAGGCCAGCGAGGCCGGCGGCGTCACACAATGCTGGATCAGCATCGACACCAATGTGGCGCGCGGCGTGGGCTTTATCCGCATCCGCGACGGCAAGATCTGGACCCTCCTCACCACCATGAGCGAGCTGAAAGGCTTTGAAGAGGCCAAGGGTGGACGCCGGCCGATGGGCGCCGAGCACGGCGCGCGCACCAACCGCACCAGCTGGCTGGAGCAGCGCGAGCGCGAGGCGGCAGAACTCGGCTACGCGCGCCAGCCGTATTGCGTGATTATCGGCGGCGGCCAGGGCGGCATCGCGCTCGGCGCGCGGCTGCGCCAGCTCAATGTTCCCACCATCATTATCGAAAAAAATGCGCGGGCCGGCGACAGCTGGCGCAAGCGTTACAAGTCCTTGTGCCTGCACGACCCCGTCTGGTACGACCATATGCCGTATATCCCGTTCCCCGACAACTGGCCCGTCTTCACGCCGAAGGACAAGGTCGGCGACTGGCTGGAGATGTATACCAAGGTGATGGAACTGAACTATTGGGGTTCGACCACCTGCGAGTCGGCCAGCTTCGACGAGGCCACCGGGGAGTGGACGGTCAAGGTGGTGCGCGATGGCCAGAGCATCACGTTGACGCCGAAACAGCTGGTGCTGGCCACCGGCATGTCGGGCAAGGCGAACCTGCCGAAGTTCAAGGGCATGGACGTGTTCCGCGGCGAGCAGCAGCACTCGTCGCAGCATCCGGGGCCGGACGCGTATGCCGGCAAGAAGGTGGTGGTGATCGGCGCCAACAATTCCGCCCACGATATCTGCGCTGCGCTGTGGGAAGCGGGCGTGGACGTGACCATGGTGCAGCGCTCGTCGACGCATATCGTCAAGTCCGACTCGCTGATGGACCTGGCGCTGGGCGACCTGTACTCCGAACGGGCGCTGGCGGCCGGCATGACCACCGCCAAGGCCGACCTGACCTTTGCCTCGATCCCGTACAAGATCCTGGCCGATTTTCAAAAACCCGTGTTCAGGGCGATCCGCGAGCGCGACGCCGATTTTTATGCACGGCTGGAAGAAAAAGGCTTCATGCTGGACTTCGGCGACGACGATTCCGGCCTGTTCATGAAATACCTGCGCCGCGGTTCCGGCTACTACATCGACGTCGGTGCGTCCGAACTGGTGGCCGACGGCAAGATCAAGCTGAAAAGCGGCGTCGGCGTGGCGGAGCTCAAGGAACACTCGGTGCTGCTGACGGACGGCACCGAACTGCCGGCCGACCTGGTGGTGTACGCCACCGGCTATGGCTCGATGAACGGCTGGGCCGCCGATCTGATCTCGCCGGAAGTGGCCAACAAGGTGGGCAAGGTCTGGGGACTGGGGTCGAATACAACCAAAGATCCGGGTCCGTGGGAAGGCGAACAGCGCAATATGTGGAAGCCGACCCGCCAGCAGGCGCTGTGGTTCCACGGCGGCAACCTGCACCAGTCGCGCCATTATTCGCAATACCTGTCGCTGCAGCTGAAGGCCCGCATGGAGGGACTGGACACGCCCGTGTATGGGCAGCAGGAGGTGCATCACTTGTCGTAACCGCAAATTCACGATGCCGCGAAACATTGTTGGCGCATTCGGTGGTGGTGTCGGCTTGCGGCCTGAGCCGACCTGCCAGACAGACGAAAAAAAATGGCGGCGGGCCATCGGCCCGCCGCCATTTTTTTCGCATTAAAACAATTACTCTTTGACCGATTCAATCGCAAACGTCAGGGTCACTTCATCGCTGACGGCTGGCGCATATTTGCCGGCATTGAATTCCGAGCGCTTGATCTGGGCGGTGGCGTTGGCGCCGCAGGCGTCTTTTTTCAGCATCGGGTGTGGCGCGCAGTTGAACGAGGTGACGGTCAGGGTGACTGGCTTGGTCACGCCTTTCAGGGTCAGGTTGCCTTCGACGGTAGCCAGCTTGTCGCCATTGAAGTTGAACTTGGTCGATTTGTAGGTGGCAACCGGGAACTTCGCGGTATCCAGGAAGTCTTCGCCCTGGATGTGGCCGTTGAACAGGTTCGAACCGGTGTCGACCGATTTGGTATCGATCAGTACCTCGACGGAACCGGTCTTGGCGGCGCGGTCCAGCGTGATCTTGCCGGTGGTGTTATTGAAACGGCTTTGCTGGGTCGAGAAACCCATGTGGCTGTATTCGAAACGGGGGAAGGTGTGGCTGCCGTCGATGACGTACACTTCTGGAGCGGCAAAGGCGGACAGCGAGAAGCCGGCGGCGGCGATAAAGGCGAGCAGTTTTTTCATGATCAGTTTCCTGTAAGGTGAAGAGAGGTAAAACCGCAAGCAAGCCATTGTTGAGGTACAACTGGCCCACTGATGTGGCTTCTGTTGCAATGATTATGCATGGCATGAAGATCGATGTAAAACGGAAAATTTACTTACTTAGCATCGAAAATATCGATAGTAAGCAATCAGCCCTCCGCCCTACCGCCTTCTGCTGCCGATTATTCTCCACCTGGCTGAAAAACTCCAGCACACCAGATGAGAATGATTCTTGTTATTATTCTTTTCGCTTGCTATCATCTCGGCCTTTTGCCGCGCCACCCGCGCGCATCTGCGCTGCCCGCCATCCGCCTATGCAGCATTGCCCTGATTCATCCATAATACAGAGACGTAAAGCGAGCCGACCACATGACCGCAGCCACACCCGATTCCATTACCGCAAGCGACAGCGGAACTCCTGCCCTGCCCCGCAGCGCCCGTCTGAAGGCCGACACCTCGGCCACCCATGACGTGCTCGACAAACGCATCATGGCCAGCGCGCCATTCGACAACCAGCAAAACTACGCGCGTTTCCTGCAAGCACAATACGCCTTCCTGCGCGATGTCGACGCCCTGTACGACCATGCTGGCCTGGCCGCCCTGCTGCCCGACCTGGAGCAGCGCCGCCGCTACGCCAGCATCGCCGCCGACCTGCGCGACCTCGACGCGGCGCTGCCGTCCGATTCGCCCACGCCGCCGTTCGGCAAACAGCTGGACCTGGGCACGGCGCTGGGCTGGCTGTATGTCAGCGAAGGCTCGAAGCTGGGCGCGGCCGTGCTGTACAAGCTGGCCGGCAAGATCGGCCTCGACGAACACTTCGGCGCGCGCCACTTGGCCGGCCATCCGGACGGACGCGCGCGCCACTGGCGCGACTTCACGGCCGTGCTCGATTCCGCCCCGCTCGATGCGGACGGCGAAGCGCGCCTGATCGATGGCGCGCGCGCCGCCTTCATGCGCATGCACGGCCACGTCGAGGCGCTGGGCCGATGAGCGACGCGGGTCCCTTGCCGGAGCTGCCGCCAGCCGCGCGCGAGGCGCATGGCGCGCGCCTGCGCCGCTGGGCCTGGACGGCGGCCGGCATGCTGATGGTGGCGCTGGGCATAATCGGCGCCATGCTGCCCGTGATGCCGACCACCATCTTCCTGATCCTGGCGCTGGCCTGCTTCAGCCGCGCCTCGCCGCGCCTCGAACACTGGCTGCTGAACCACCCGCGCTTCGGCCATCCGCTGCGCCAGTGGCGCCAGCACCGCGCCGTCTCGCGCCGCGGCAAGGCCATGGCGACGCTCGGCATGGCGATCGGCTTTGTCGCCATGTGCCTGGGCCATCCGCCATGGTGGGTGATCGCCATGGTCGGCGCGATGGAGCTGGCCGTGCTGGTCTACCTGCTGCGCCGCCCGGAAGGCCCGGCGCCTGCCCCGGTGCCTGTCGGAGCAGAATCTGCCCCGCCGCCATCCTCTTCCACGCCATAACCCCCTTCCCGCCGCGGCGTGCCGCATCCACGCCGCGCCGCCGCTTGATCCCGTGACGCCTCCGGCAGCAAATATTCGCTTGCCTGCCGCCATGCCTGGCATTGGATGCTGAATTTTATTCGGCCAATAAACATCGCGCCTGTTTTTACCGCCACAAAACATCAGCATAGACATTATTTGCATATCCAAAGCAAGATTCTGTCGTTAGAGTAATAACGCGTTCGGGTATACTACGCAGCCGACGCCGCACCACGCACTGTCCGAAGCCGCTACCACTGCAACGGCAGCGCCGCGACGCTCCAATAATAAAAGGAATCTGCATGACCACACCTCCCAGCCCGCCGGTGATCCGCATCGAAGGCGCGAACAAGACCTTCGCGCTGCCCAAGGGCCAACAATTCCACGCCGTCAAGGATGTCAGCCTCGATATCTACCCCGGCGACATCTTCGGCCTGATCGGCAAGAGCGGCGCCGGCAAGTCGACCTTGCTGCGCCTGATCAACCTGCTCGAACGTCCGGACAGCGGCACCATCACGGTGGCCGGCCGCGAACTGACCAGCCTGTCGAAAAACGCACTGCGCGACGCGCGCCAGAATATCGGCATGATCTTCCAGCAGTTCAACCTGCTGCAAAACGCCACCGTATTCGACAATGTCGCCTTTCCATTGAAAATCCATGGCACCACCAGGGGCGAGCAGGTCGCTGCCCGTGTCGAGGAATGCCTGGCGCTGGTCGGCCTGTCCGACAAGCAGCACAGCTATCCGGCGCAGCTGTCGGGCGGCCAGAAACAGCGCGTGGCGATCGCCCGCGCGCTGGCCAGCCACCCCGACGTGCTGCTGTGCGACGAACCGACCTCGGCACTCGACGCGGAAACCACGCGCGCGCTGCTCGGCACCTTGCGCGACATCAACCAGCGCCTGGGCGTGACCATCGTGTTCGTCAGCCACGAGCTGTCGGTGCTGGGCGCCATCTGCAACCGCGTGGCCGTGGTGGAAAACGGCGCGATTGCGGAACAGTTCGACCTCGCCGACACCGCCACCCCGCGCCAGACGGCGCTGGGCCGCGAACTGGCCTATTACGGCACCGAAGCGTTTGAAGCGACCGCCTGGAAGGATGCAAGCCATGTTTGAAGAATCGATCAATAACGTCGTCGCGCTGCTGCCGGAAATCTGGGTCGCGCTGGGCCAGACCATGACCATGCTGGGCATAGGTCTCACCGCCGCCATCCTGATCGGCGGCCCGCTGGGCGTGCTGCTGTTCCTGGTGTCGGAAAACCAGTCGCTGGAAAACCGTCCGCTGTCGATGATCCTCGGCTGGCTGGTCAATACCGTGCGCTCGTTCCCGTTCATTATCTTGCTGGTGGCCCTGACGCCGTTTACGCGCGTCATCGCCGGCACCTCGATCGGCCCGCTGGCCGCTAGCGTGCCGCTGTCGTTTGCCGCGATTCCCTACCTGGCGCGCCTGGTGGAACAGAACCTGCGCGAAGTGCCGCGCGGCGTGATCGAAGCGGCGCATGCCATGGGCGCGTCGGAAATGCAGATCATTCTGCGCGTGCTGCTGGTCGAAGCGCGTTCCGGCCTGGTGCTGGCCCTGACCGTGCTGTCGATCAGCTTCCTGTCGTATTCGGCCGTGGCCGGCGTGGTGGGCGGCGGCGGCATCGGCGACCTGGCCATCCGCTACGGCTATTACCGCTTCGAGACCGACATCATGGTCGTCACCGTCGCCATCCTGATCGTGCTGGTGCAGATCATCCAGTTCGCCGGCACCCGCATCGCCAAGCGCCTCGACAAACGTTAATCATATATTGAATCAAAGGACACTCATGAACACCATCCGCCGCAACCTGCTGGCCGCCACCGTCGGCCTGGCCCTGGCCTTCTCGGCCCACGCAAAAGACCCGAAGGAAATCGTCATCGGCACCAGCGCCGGCCCGTACGGCGACCAGCTGAAAATCGGCATCAAGCCGATCCTGGAAAAACAGGGCTATAAAGTGCGCATCGTCGAGTTCAACGACTATGTGCAGCCGAACTACGCGCTGGCCGAAGGCTCGCTGGACGCCAACGTGTTCCAGCACATCGTCTACCTGAACAAGTTCGCCACCGATAACAAGCTGGCCATCACGCCATTGATCACGGTGCCGACGATCCCCATCGCCATGTACAGCAGCAAGCACAAGGCCCTCACCGAGATCAAGGATGGCGCCACCATCGCCATGCCGAACGACCCGACCAACCAGGCGCGCGCACTGGTAGTGCTCGACAAGATGGGCTGGATCAAGCTCAAACCGAACGTCGACCCGCTGCGCGCGTCCGAACGCGACGTGGCCGCCAATCCGAAAAAACTCAAACTGGTGCCACTGGAAGCGGCGCAACTGCCGCGCGCACTGGCCGATACCGACTACGCCTTCATCAACGGTAACTTCGCCCAGGCGGCCGGCATCAAGCTGACCAGCGCCCTGGTGGCCGAAAAGATCTCGGACAGCTACATCAACCTGGTGGCCATCCGCACGGCCGACAAAGGCAAGCCATGGGTCAAAGACCTGGAAGCGGCGTACCGCTCGCGCGCCTTTCTCGACGTGACCAACAAGCACTTCGCCGGTTACGAAAAGACCGATTACCAGGTCGCGCTGGAAAAGACGCTGAAGAAGTAAGCTGCCAACGATGTTGTCGGATTACGCGGACCTGCCTTGGCTTGAAAAGGCTATGTCACCATCAAGTGTGGAAAGCTTCCCATGGTGGCCTTGAGCAAGCTTT
>NZ_DAMAGB010000050.1:17229-49705 GCF_031995485.1 Janthinobacterium sp. | reverse complement strand
GCAAGCGGGTGCCGCAAGCGGGCGCCGCAAGCGGGTGCCGCAAGCGGGCGCCGCACTGCACTCACCATAAAATTATAATAACAATGACATTTTCCATCCGGCTGTGCCATACCTTGGGCATTCATGATTAAGCGGAATATCACCGCCAATATCGTCGGACGCGCATGGGGCTTCATTTCAGTATATCTGTTCGTGCCCCTGTATCTGCACATGCTGGGCGCGGAAGCCTACGGCCTGGTCGGCTTTTATTCGACCTTGCTGGGGGTGCTGGCGTTCGCCGACATGGGATTTTCGGCCACGCTCAATCGTGAGATGGCGCGCCTGTCGGCCAGCGGCAACGCGGCCCAGGAGCGGCGCGATCTGCTGCGCACGTATGAATTGAGCTATCTGGCCATCTGCTGCGTGCTGGCGGCGGCGATCGTCGCCGGTGCGCCCTGGATCACTGCGCACTGGTTGCAGGCCAGCACGCTGGACGCTGCGCAGATCACCAGCGCCATCCGGCTGATGGGCATCGCGATTGCGTTTCAGCTGCCATCGGGCCTGTATATCGGCGGCCTGATGGGTTTGCAGCAGCAGGTGCGCGCCAATTCGCTGCAGATCGCCTGGAGCGCATATCGCGGTTTTGGCACGCTGCTGGTGCTGTGGCTGTGGTCGCCCACCATCGTGTCTTTTGCCGTGTGCCAGGTGGTGGCCAATGCGATTTACTGTATCTCGGCCCGGCACGGCTTGTGGCGCGCCCTGAATGCCGGCGGCGTGCGCGTGGCGGGCTTTTTCCGCTGGCAGGTGTTTCACGGGACCTGGCGCTATGCATCGGGCATGGCCGGCATGGCCTTGCTGTCGATCCTGCTGACCCAGGTGGACAAACTAACGGTCAGTAAAGTGTTATCGCTTGAAATGCTGGGCTTCTATACACTGGCCGGCTCGCTGGCCGCCGTGCCGCTGATGCTGGCCAGTCCGATCGCCGCGGCGATTTTCCCGCGCTTTACCGAGCTGGTCGCGGCGGCCCAGCATGAACAACTGCTGGCCCTGTATCACCGCACCTGCCAGCTGGTGGCCGTGGCCATTGTGCCGGGCGCACTGGCGGTGGCCCTGTTTTCGCGCGACGTGATTTATCTGTGGACCGGTTCGCCCGGTACGGCCGATGCGGCTGCGCTGGCCGCCTCGCTGCTGCTGGGCGGGCAATTGCTGCAGGCGCTGACGGTGGTGCCATATTACCTGGCCTTGGCACATGGAAATATTCGTCTGAATTTGCAGATCGGCATCGTCTCCGTGGTGCTGGTCACGCCCATGATGATTTACCTGGTCATGCATCACGGGCTGGCTGGCGCCGGCCTGTCGTGGCTGATCATGAACCTGTGTACCTTGCCGCCGTATATGTATTTTTTGCACCGCAATTTCTTGCCGGGACAACTGGGCCGCTGGTTCTGGCGCAGCCTGGCCGTGCCGGTGCTGGCCTGCCTGCCATGCCTGGCATTGGGCTATGGCTATCTTGCCACCGTCGATGGCCGCTGGCTGCGCCTGGTCCTGATCGCCATGACGGCGCTGCTGGCGATCGCCTGCAGCGCCCTGGCCGCGCCGGAGATCCGGCATGCGCTGGCCAGGCGCTTGCCCGGCATGAAGGCGCGCCACGGCTGAGGCCGCGCCAGTGCCTGTCCCTTACATTACTTATAGACGACTTTGACCATGCCCCTGCTTTCCGCCATCATTCCCACGCATAACCGGCAGCGCTATGCCATCAATGCCATCACCACGATCCTGGAAAATTTTCCCGATACCGAGGTGGTGGTGTCCGATACCAGCGACACGCTGCAAATCGCTGAAGAGCTGGCGCACTGGATCGCGGCCGGCCGCCTGGTGTATGACCATCCGCAGCGGCCGATGGATGTCGTCAGCAATTTCCAGAACGGCTTGCGCCTGGCGACCGGCGACTATCTGATTTTTCTGGGTGACGACGACTGCCTGGGCGCCGGCGCGGAAGAACTGGCGCGCTGGGCCGGCGAGAATGGCGTCGAGGCCGCCGCCTGTTCGCTGGGCGCGGCCTATTTCTGGCCCGATTTCAAGTCCCTGTATTTTGGCGCGGACTTCACGGCCAAGCTGACCGTGCAGGCATTCGATGCCAGCATCACCCGTCTCGATGGCCCGCAGGTAATGCAGCAGACCTTGAAAAACCTCGGTACCGGCGTCATGTCGATGCCGCGCGCCTACCTGGGCATGATATCGCGCGCGCTGGCCGTGCGGATCGAAGAAAAATACGGCGCGCTGTTTGGCGGCGTCAGTCCCGATATCTACAGTGCCGCGCTGATTGCGTCCGAGTCGCGCAGTTCCGTGCGCATCGATTACCCGTTCATTATCGCCGGCAGTTCCGGCGCCAGCACCTCGGGCCAAAGCGCGGAAGGCCGCCACAAGGGAGGCTTGCGCGATAACGCCCATATCGGCGCGTTTACCAATCTGGTGTGGGACCCCCTGATCCCCGAGTTTTACAGCGTGCCCACGGTCTGGTCGTACTCGTTCAAGGCAGCGATCGACAAGCTCGGCAACCCCGCCTACCGGCCCAACCTGCTGCGCCTGTATGCCAAATGTTGCCTGCACCACCCGTCGTACTGGCGCGAGATCAAGGCATCCCTGTGCGCCTATGTGAAGCGCGAGCGCTACAGCCCATCGTGCCTGCTGTTCGGCTGGGAACTGTTGCGCGAATTCTCGCGCCGCGCCTACCGTTTCATGGAAATCAAGTTCAAGCCGTCGATTAACAAACAGGCGTATGCGCAGGAAAAGCTGAACAATATCGGCGACGCCTATGTGCATCTGCTGGCGCATGTGCGCCCCAGCGCAGGTGCGCTGCAATCAGCCATGAAAGAGTTCAAGCGCTGAGATGCAGTCCGGCTGAGCGCCAAGCACATGCATGGCGCGGCGCGGGACGCATCGTTTGAAATGAAAAAATGCCAATCGGTCAAGTTTATATCATCGTGTTTTTGCCGGTTCTTATCTTCGGGATGTTTACCCAGGATAAGTCGCGCCTGTCGTTCCAGATCGCCATCTGCTGTCTGATCGCTGCCTGCGCCTATGCCTTCCGCTCACCCGAATTCGGCACCGATTCGTCGACCTACCTGAATTATTTCCTGTCGGCCTGCCAGGCCGGCGGACCGGCCATCGAAGCGGACGATTATTCGTTCTATGTGATGGACTTCTTTTTCTCGCTGGTGCCAGGCGTGGTGTGCGAGCGGGACGGCTTTGCCAGCATCTGGATCGTGTTTATCGTGCTGCCGATCTTTTTCATGCGAGGCAATCTGCGGGTCAAGTTCTCCACGCTTTTTTTCCTGATGCTGTCGCCGGTCGGCACCGAGTTCTTCACCAATGCATTCAGGCAATCGGCGTCCGCCATCCTGTTTTGCGTGGCCGTGTCGCATGGCTTCAGGAACCGGCGCAGCTTTGCCTTCCTGGCGCTGTCGCTGGCCTTGCACAAAAGTTCGTTTTTACTGCTGGCAATCTACATGTTGTCCTGCTGTGACATGCGGCGCCTGCTGCAGGGCGCCGTGCTGGCCTTGTTATGCCTGCTGCTGCTGCCGTCGGACAGTATTCTCCTGTCACCCGTCAACAGTTTCTGGTACGAGGTAACGAAATACCTGGCCCACGACAACGATGAGATTCTGGCGCGTATCAGCATCTATGCCAGCTTTTTCTGCCTGTACGGTTTCATGTGCTATCTGCACCGGCGCGCGGCGATCGATTTGCGGCCCTGGGCGAACTTCCTGTGGCTGATGGTCTTCGCCAGCGTGCTGCTGTTTCCGCTGCCTTATTTCAGCTACCGCTTCGTATATTCGGTGTTTCCGATTTTTGTCTGGTGCTTTGCATATGAACTCGAGCGCAGCAAGGACCGGGTGCTGTATCCGCTGGTTTATTGTTATGTCCTTGCCTCATTTGGCCTGACCATCAGCTTCCTGCTGGGGTCGTCCGCCATCAATTCGGTCAGCTTCTTTTAAATTATGGCTATTGTAAAAACATTCGGCATCAGCGTGGTCATTCCCGCCTACGCCCGCCACGAAGCCTTGCTGGAGGCGATCGAATCGGTCGTGACGGCCACGCCGCAGCAGGTGGAAATAGTGGTGGTCGACGACTGCTCGCCGCATATCGATCTGGCCTCGCTGCTGCCGCGGCAGAATGCCTGCGGCGTGACCGTGCGCGCCTACCGGCTGCCGCGCAACTGCGGGCCGCAGTCGGCGCGCAACCTGGGCGTGCGCCGTGCCCGTTTCAGCCATGTGTCTTTCCTCGATTCCGATGACCGGTTTACTGCAGAAAAAGTGGATTGCCTGCTGCAGTACCTGCAGCAAAACGCCTGCGATATTGTCTATCACCCGGTCGATACGGCAACCAATATCAATGCGATCAATGCGCGCTGGTACGGCGGGCGGCTGGCCCGCATGCCATTCAAATACCTGCTGTCGGCGCTCAATCCCACGTATACGCCGTGCCTGACGGTACGGCGCGACCTGGGCCTGGGCGTGCCGCGGATGCGCTACTGCGAAGATTATGCCTACCTGCTCAATATTGCCGCCAGGGCGAAGTCGGTGGCCTACCTGGACCAGCCGATGACGACGCTGTCGCGCGCGCCGGGCAGCACCGGCGGACTGTCGTCGGCCCTGGTCAAGATGCGCATCAATGAATTCCGGGCCAAGAAGGTCATGTTGCGCCATTGGCGCCACTACGGCGTGTCCTGCCTGCTTGTTTCCATCGCGTTCGGCTGTCTGAGGATCGCGTCCGACCTGGTCAAGTTGCGTTATTTTCGCCGCTAGCGGGGCCTGTCGCAGGTGCAGGAAGTTGAATGAAAAGTTACATTATGCTGAAGGTTTGTAGATGAAAATTGCAATTATTGGTACCGTTGGCTTGCCGGCAAAATATGGTGGATGGGAAACGCTGACCGATCACCTGACCGCGCATCTGAGCGGCCGTTTTGATATCACCGTCTACTGCAGCGGCAAGAAGTATGCCGAGCAGCCGGCGACGTACAAGGGCGTCAAGCTGAAGTATGTCAATCTCGACGCCAATGGCGTGCAGAGTATTCCCTACGATATCGTTTCCATGCTGTCGGCGTTGCGCTATGCGGATGTGCTGCTGATACTCGGCGTTTCCGGCTGCATCTTCCTGCCGGTCATAAAATTGCTGAGCAGAAAAAAAGTCATCGTCAATATCGATGGCATGGAATGGCGCCGCGCGAAATGGGGCCGCTTTGCCAAATGGTTCCTGAAACTGTCCGAAGCGACGGCCGTGCGCTTTGCCGATGTGACGGTGGCCGATAACGAGGCCATCAAGCAATACATCAGCACCCAGTATGGCCGCCCCAGCGCCCTGATCGCGTATGGCGGCGACCATGTCACGCAGCAGCCGGTCGGCGCCGACGCCGCATTGCGCTTTCCGTTCCTGCAGCATGCGTATGCATTCAAGGTATGCCGTATCGAGCCCGAGAACAATGTACACCTGATTATCGACGTGTTTGCGTCGCAGTCGCGCATACCGCTCGTGATCGTCGGCAACTGGGACAACAGCGCGTACGGCCAGCAACTGAAACAGCAGTACGCGCACGTGCCGCATATTCACCTGCTCGATCCGATCTATGACCAGACCTTGCTCAACGAGTTGCGCAGCAACTGCCGCATCTACGTGCATGGCCATAGCGCCGGCGGCACCAATCCTTCGCTGGTCGAAGCCATGTACCTGGGGTTGCCGATCATTGCCTATGGCGTCAGCTATAACCGGGAAACGACGCATGACCAGGCGCGCTACTTCGACGACCATGCCAGCCTGCAGGCGATTCTGGAGAGCGTGCAGCCGGACGAGCTGGAGGCGATCGGGCGCAGGATGAAGCAGGTCGCGGAAGAGAACTATACGTGGGCGACCATTTCGGAAAAATATGCCGCCCTGTTTACAGCGCCGCGCTGACTGCAACCCGGCGCCGGCGGACCGGCATGCGTGGCATGCTGGCCCGGGCAGGCTGTCAGCCGATGATTTTTATATGGGAATTGTATTGTGATGTTATTGACCGGGGCGACCGGCTTTGTCGGCGCCGCACTGATTGAGCGGCTGGCGCGCGTCGGCGACGGGCGCGTGCGCGCGTGCACGCGCGACGCCAAGGCCGTGTTTGCGCATGGCGCAGAAGCGTTTGTCATCGACGGCCTGTCGGCTGCAACCAGCTGGGACCGCGCGTTTGATGCGGTGGACGTGGTGGTGCATGCTGCGGCGCGCGTGCATGTCATGAATGAAACGGCGGCCGATCCCTTGCAGGAATTTCGCCGCGTGAATGTGGACGGCACGCTGCACCTGGCGCGCTGTGCCGCGCGCGCCGGCGTGCGGCGCTTTGTCTTCATCAGCTCCGTCAAGGTCAATGGCGAGGAAACCCGGCCGGGCCAGGCATTCAGCGAAACCGATATGCCGGCGCCGCTCGACCCTTACGGCGTATCCAAATGGGAGGCGGAGCAGGGCTTGTTTGCGTTGGCGCAAGAAACCGGCATGGAAGTGGTGGTGATACGCCCGCCGCTTGTCTATGGTCCTGGCGTAGGCGCCAATTTTCTCAGCATGATGCGCTGGTTGCGGCGCGGCGTGCCGTTGCCGCTGGGCGCGATCCATAACCGGCGCAGCCTGGTTGCGCTCGACAACCTCGCCGATCTGGTGGCCCTGTGCACGCAGCATCCGGCGGCAGCCAACCAGGTGTGGATGGCCGCCGACGGCGAGGACATGTCGACCAGCCAGCTGTTGCGCCGCATGGGGCAGGCGCTGGGCCGGCCGGCGCGGCTGCTGCCGGTGCCGGCATGGCTGCTGGGGGCATGTTGCACGCTGATCGGCAAGGCCGGTTTCGCGCGCCGCCTGTGCGGCTCGCTGCAGGTGGATAGTTCAAAGGCGCAACGGGAACTCGGATGGGTGCCGCCGTTGACTGTAGATGAAGGTTTGCGCCGTGCGGCGCGGGGGAAGTAAATGAAACGTTTGTTTGATATCTCGGTTGCCTTGCTGGCGACGCTGCTGCTGTCCCTGCCGCTGCTGGTGGTGGCGTTGATGGTCAAGCTGACATCGGCCGGTCCGGTTGTCTACTGGTCCGACCGCGTTGGCCGCCATAACCGCATTTTCCGCATGCCGAAGTTCCGCACCATGCGCGTCGATACGCCGGCCGTCGCCACCCATCTGCTGGCAGACCCGAAGCGTTTCCTGACGCCTGTCGGCTCGTTTCTGCGCAAATCGAGTCTGGACGAATTGCCGCAGCTGTGGAGCATCCTGGCGGGCGACATGAGTTTTGTCGGGCCACGGCCCGCCCTGTTCAACCAGGATGATCTGATCGCCCTGCGTACCGAACATGGGGTGGACCAGGTGCTGCCAGGGTTGACGGGATGGGCGCAGATCAACGGCCGCGATGAATTGCCGATCCCCGACAAAGTCAAGCTGGATGCGGAATATCTTCAATTGCAGTCGTTTGCGCTGGATCTGCGGATTATTTTCCTGACCTTTTTGAAAGTGGTACGCCGCGATGGCATCACGCATTGAGGGCCTGTTGCGCCTGCCTATAGAGATTGGTACGAATTGATGACTTCCTTATCGAATTTTTCCCGCCTGCAAAAGCAGCTGATTGCCGCAAGCGCGGACATGTTCTTCCTGCCGCTGACATTCTGCGTGGCGATCCTGCTGCGTTTCGATGGCGTCAGCCTGGCGGTGTTTGGCCCGTATCTGTGGCTGATCATTGCCGCGCCGCTCATCTCGATTCCGCTGTTCGTCAAGCTGGGCCTGTACCGCGCCGTGATCCGCTTCATCGATTACAAGATCGTCTATGTGGTGGTGCTCGGCGTGACGCTCTCGGTTGCCGTGCTGCTGGCGCTGGCGGCTTTTTCCACGCACATGCTGGGCCTGTCGCGCGGCGTGTTCGGCATCTACTGGGTCAGCGCCATCCTCTACGTCACGGCCAGCCGGTTTGTGGCGCGCGGTTATTTTGCCCGCGTCGTGGGCGTCTCGGGCGCGATCCGGGTGGCCATTTATGGCGCCGGCGCTTCCGGCAGCCAGCTGGCGCAGACACTCAGCTATGGCAGCGAGTACCGTCCGGTGGCGCTGATCGATGAGAAAAAGGAGCTGCGTGGCGCAACCATTGCCGGCATCCGCGTGTATGCGCCCGAGGATCTGCCGGAGCTGGTGGTGGACAAGGAGATCACGAAGATCCTGGTGGCCTTGCCGTCCCTGTCGCGCGCCCAGCAACGCCGCATTCTCGACAAGCTCGAGCCGCTGAAGATCAAGACCCTGGTGACGCCGCCGATCAAGAGCCTGATCAGTGGCCTGGTGCGCCTGCAGGATCTGCGCGAGATCGAGATCGACGACTTGCTCGGCCGCGATGCCGTCGAACCGGATCAGGATCTGATGGCGATGTGCATCACCAACAAGACCGTGATGGTGACGGGTGCCGGCGGATCGATCGGTTCCGAATTGTGCCGCCAGATCCTGCGCCAGCGTCCCGCGCGCCTGATCTTGCTGGAAATGTCGGAGTTTGCGCTGTATACGATCGAGCAGGAACTGCAGGCCCTGCGCAAGTCGCTGCATGCCGAGATCGAATTGTTGCCGTTCCTGGGCTCGGTATTGGAAACGGCGAAATGCGAGAAGATCCTGCGCACCTTCCGTGTCGAGACCGTCTATCACGCGGCGGCCTACAAGCACGTGCCGCTGGTCGAGCACAATCCGATCGAAGGCATCCGCAACAATGCGCTCGGTACGCTGAGCATGGCGCGCGCCGCGATTGCGGCCGACGTCAAGCGCTTCGTCCTGATTTCGACCGACAAGGCGGTGCGGCCGACCAATGTGATGGGTTCGACCAAGCGGCTGGCAGAGCTGATCCTGCAGGCATTTTCGCGCGAACAGGACAAGACGCGCTTTTGCATGGTGCGCTTCGGCAATGTGCTTGGTTCCTCCGGCTCGGTCGTGCCGCTGTTTCGCAAGCAGATACTGGCCGGTGGACCGATCACCATTACCCATCCGGAAATCACGCGCTATTTCATGACCATTCCGGAAGCGGCGCAACTGGTGCTGCAGGCCGGCGCCATGGGCGAGGGGGGCGACGTGTTCGTGCTCGACATGGGCGATCCTGTCAAGATCGTCGACCTGGCCAAGCGCATGGTGCACCTGAGTGGCCTGGAGGTCAGGAGCGAACAGACGCCCGAAGGCACGATCGAGATCCACCATGTGGGTTTGCGGCCAGGCGAAAAGCTCTACGAGGAACTGTTAATTGGCGACAACGTCGAAGGCACCGAACATCCGCTGATCATGCGTGCGCAGGAGGCGGAATTGCCATGGGCGGAGCTCGATGTGCTGCTGACCGATTTGACGCATGCCTGCGAGCGTTTCGATCATGAGGCGGTACGCGCCTTGCTGCTGCGTGCGGTGACCGAATATACGCCGCAGTGCGGTATCGAAGATTTTCTCTGGAGTGCACGCGGCGACACGGCGGATATGCCGTCCTGATCGATCGCGAACCGGCGCCGTTCGCGGCCACGACGTGCAGTCATTTACTTACTAAAGAAAAATATATGGAACATTTGAACCAGACCAGAAAGCAAGCTACCTCCCCCGCCAGCGCCGTCGACTATGTGATCGCCCTGCGCGCGGCACGCAAGTGGATCGCCGCCGCCACGGTTGCGGCCGTGGTTATCGGCGTGTCCGGCGCACTGTATATCGCGCAATACCGCAGCGAAGGCTTCCTGCAGTTTGGCGGGCCGATTCCGCAAGCGCCGGAAACGCTGGAGCGCGATCCCAAAAAAGAAGGCAATACCGGCATCGTGCTGGCCGATTACAAGCGCTATGCGGCCATTTTCAACACCAGCGACCGCTTCGATTCGTTTTTGCAGGCCAACAAGCTGCAAGGCGTGGAAGGCATCGGTGGCCTGCGCAAGGCGATGGCGACGGGCGACGGCATCAACAAAATGGTGGAGCCGATTTTCCCGTTTACCAAGGTCGACGCCAAGGAGCTGATGGAGCAGCCCAAGGATGGCGGCAACAATGTCATCGGTTTGCGCATCGCGTATGCCGCCGATACGCCTGCAAATGCCCAGCGCATGGTCGGCTTGCTGGGCCGTTATACCATCGACAGCATCATCTATTCGAATTATTCGGACCTGCTGCGTTTCAAGCATATTGAAATATCGTCCAAGGTCACCCGCCTCGATAACGACATCATTACCATGAACGAGCGCCTGGAGATGTATCGCCGCAAGGGTGAAGTGCTGAAAAAAATCGTCAGCAACTATCCTGAGGCGGCAAACAAGTCGGCCGCCCAGGTGATTTCCGTGACCGAAGACAGCGCCCGCTATCTGTCGCCCGTAACCCACCTGATGTCGGGCGAAGTGGAGGCGCTGACCACCAGCGAAACGATTATCCGCCTCAAGCGCGAGCAGGCGCAGAATCTGCTGCTGCGCGAATACTACGACAAGGCCAAGAACCTGCTCGATAGCAACCTTTCAGGCGAGGCCCTGCTGCGTGGCCTGGAGCCGGTCAAGGAAAGCGTCTTCAAGGGCAAGGACCTGGACAATGAAGTGGTCAAGGAAGTCTATAACATGATCAGCATCGACAATCAGCGCGCGATCAATCTGTACCTGGGCAAGACCCGCTTCATTGCCGGCCCGACCTTGCCGGAAAAGCGCAATATCCGTCTCTCCAGCGTACTGCTGTTGAGCCTGCTGATGGGCTTCTTCCTGTCGGCGGCAGTGGTGTTGATGCGCAAGTGGTGGGCGGTGAACATGGATGGCGTTCGTGAATGAGCAGGGCGCCACGGCGCACATCACGCTGTCGGCCACCGGCTCGCCGGCGCTCATGGCCCTGCTATGGGAAGTATTTTTCCGGAGCCGGCAGCGCGGCGTCAGCCTCGAGCGCCATTTTCCGTGGCTGGCGAGCGCATCGCCGTCGGTCACCTTTGCCGAGGCACGCATCGGCGGCATGACCGTCGGCGGGCTGGTACTGCGCGAGTTGTCCTGCACGCTGGAAGGAAAAACCTTGCGTGTCGGCATGATCGGGCTGGTTTGCGTGGCGCCGTCATATCGGGGCCAGGGCGTGGCCAACCGCCTGATAGCAGCAGCGATTGCCCATGCTGGCGAGCAGGGACTGGATTGCCTGACGCTGTGGACCAGCAAGCATGCGGTGTATGAAAAGCAGGGCTTCGCCACGCTTGACCGATGGATGTATGGCTGGGTGCGCGATGCGTCCGGCGCCAGCGCCCAGGCGTTCCATCCCGGCAGTGAATTGTTGCCAGATGACAATCTGGCGCTGCCGCCGTTTGCGCAGGCTGTCTACCGCTACACAGGCGGGGCGGCCTCCATCGTGGTGCTGGCCGATGAGCAGGGAGCCATCGTCACGGCTTACGAGGGCGAGGCTGCGGCCGCTGCCCACGCGATGGTACGCCTGCTGCCGTCCTGCTGGCGCCTGAACGTGCTAGAACACGATCCGCTCGTGGCAGCGTTGGCCATGCTGGGAAAAACCGTTACCGTGGCACCGTCGCAACTGCAGATGTGGCGCGCGTTGAATGCTGCGCTCCCCGTGACGGCGGTGGCGCAGCAGCTTGCCATTGCCGTGATCGACAGAATCTAGTGCCTGTCAGTCCTTGCGGCCGTGGCAATGCGGGCAGGACACCTCATACACATATTCGGGCGCCAGCTGCTGGCGCGGCGTGACCACCGCGCGGCACACGAAGCACTGCACCGTTTCGGTCGGTTCCAGTTTCGGGTTCAGCGCGGTGCGGTAGTCGAACACGAAGCAGTCGCCCGTGTAATGCTCGCCGCCCACTTCCTCGAAATATTTCAGGATGCCGCCATCGAGCTGATACACGCTGTCGTAGCCGATTTCCTTCATGTGGATGGCGGCTTTTTCGCAGCGGATGCCACCGGTGCAGAAGGTCACCACGGTCTTGCCTTCCAGCTCATCCTTGTGCGCGGCGGCCACCGCCGGAAATTCCGTAAACTTGTCGATGCGGTAGTCCAGCGTGTTGTTGAAGGTACCCACATCGACTTCAAACGTATTGCGCGTTTCCATCATCACCACCGGCTTGCCCGCGTCGTCGACGCCGGCATCGAGCCAGCGCTTGAGCGTGTGTGCATCGACCGACGGCGCGCGGCCCAGCTCCGGCTTGATCAGGGGCATGCGCATGGTGATGATTTCTTTTTTCAGTTTCACCAGCATGCGCTTGTGCGATTGCTCGTTCGACAAGCTTTCCTTCCATTCCAGGTCCGCCAGGCGGGCGTCCAGGCGCACCCACGCCAGGAGGGCGTCGATATGCGCGCGCGTACCCGACAGGAACATGTTGATGCCTTCGGGCGTCAGCAGGATGGTGCCTTTCAGCGACAGCGCCAGGCACTGTTCCTGGTACAGGGGGCGCATGGCTTCCGTATCGTCCAGCGTGATGAACTTGTACGCTGCAATATTGACAAAAGAACCGGCGGCAATGGCAGGCGTGGCGGCGGGGGAAGCTTGTATATCGGAGTGCATGATGGCGATCGGATTGGACTGAACAGCCGATATTATAAGCCTGCCGGGCCAGCCACGATACCCGGCCGATGGCCGCGACGCGGTAGAATAGACCCCATTGAATTTTGCACGATGGGTACACACAGATGGAAATGGTAATGCAAGAGGCCGGCACCCCGGCAGTGGCGCGCCCGGTAGCGCAAGGCCCGGGATTTGTACACTTGCGGGTGCACTCCGAGTATTCGATCGTCGACGGCCTGGTGCGCATCGACGACGTGGTCGGTGCTGCGGCCAAGGACAAGCAGGCGGCGCTGGCCGTGACCGACCTGTCGAACCTGTTCGGCATGGTCAAGTTCTACAAGGCCGCGCGCGGCAAGGGCATCAAACCGGTGGTCGGGGTCGATGTGTGGATTACCAACGACGACAACCGCGAAAAACCGTCGCGCCTGCTGCTGCTGGCGAAGAACCGCATGGGCTATCTGCAGCTGTGCGAACTGCTGTCGACCGCCTGGCTGACCAACCAGTACAAGGGCCGCGCCGAAGTGCGCATCGAATGGCTGCAGGCGCTGGCCACCAATACCTACGATCTGTACCCGGGCGAAAGCGCGGCCAATGGCCTGATCGTGCTGTCCGGCGCGCATTTTGGCGATGTCGGTACGGCGATCGAAAACGGCAACCTGGCGTTGGCAGAACGCAACGCCCAGCGCTGGTCCCAGATTTTTCCTGGCCATTTTTATATCGAGATCCAGCGCGGCGGCCAGGCCAACCAGGAAGCGCAGGTGCGCCATGCGGTGGCGCTGGCGTCCAAGCTGGGCTTGCCGGTGGTGGCCACGCATCCGGTGCAATTCATTTCGCCCGAAGAATTCATCGCCCACGAGGCACGCACCTGTATCGCCGAAGGCGAGATGCTGGCCAACGCCAAGCGCGTGAAACGCTTCAACGACAGCCAGCGCTTCATGTCGCAGGCCGAGATGGCCGAACTGTTCGCCGACCTGCCGGCCGCGCTGGCCAATTCGGTCGAGATCGCCAAACGCTGCAACCTGACCCTGACGCTGGGCAAGCCGCAGCTGCCGAATTTCCCCACGCCGCCGGGCATGACGATCGACGAGTTCCTGGTGGCCGAATCGCAGGCCGGCCTGGAAAAACGGCTGCTGCAGCTGTATCCGAACGAAGAGCGGCGCGAGAAGGAACGGCCACGCTATGAAGCGCGGCTGAAATTCGAGACCGATACCATCTGCAACATGAAGTTCCCCGGCTACTTCCTGATCGTGGCCGAGTTTATCCAGTGGGCCAAGGAAAACGGCGTGCCGGTGGGGCCGGGCCGCGGTTCGGGCGCCGGTTCGCTGGTCGCCTATTCGCTCTTGATTACCGATCTGGACCCGTTGCAGTACAACCTGCTGTTCGAGCGCTTTTTGAATCCCGAACGCGTCTCGATGCCCGACTTCGATATCGACTTCTGCCAGGAAGGGCGCGACCGCGTCATCCAGCACGTCAAGGATCTGTACGGCAAGGAGGCGGTCTCGCAGATCGCCACCTTCGGTACCATGGCGGCCAAGGGCGCGATCCGCGACGTGGGCCGCGTGATGGACTTCGGCTATAACTTCTGCGACGGCATCTCGAAGCTGATTCCGTTCAAGCCGGGCAAGCCGGTCAGCATCGCCGACGCGATCGAAGAGGAGCCGCTGCTCAAGGAGCGCCAGGAAAACGAGGAAGAGGTCAGGCAGCTGCTGGACCTGGCGCAGCAGGTCGAGGGCATCACCCGCAATATCGGCATGCACGCGGGGGGCGTCTTGATCGCGCCGGGCAAGCTGACGGATTTTTGCCCGCTGTACACGCAGGGCGGCGACTCGGGCGTCGTGTCGCAGTACGACAAGGACGACGTGGAGGCCGTTGGCCTGGTGAAGTTCGACTTTTTGGGCCTGACCACGCTGACCATCCTCGACCGCGCGGTGCGCTATATCAAGCAGCTCGATCCGGCCCAGGCCGACTTCGACCTGGCGACCTTGCCGCTGAACGACAAGCCGTCCTACGACCTGCTGACCAAGGCCAAGACCGTGGCCGTGTTCCAGCTCGAGTCGCGCGGCATGCAGGGCATGCTGAAAGATGCGCGCCCCGACCGCTTCGAGGACATTATCGCGCTGGTGGCCTTGTACCGTCCGGGCCCGATGGACCTGATTCCGGACTTCTGCAAGCGCAAGCACGGCGAACGGTTTGATTATCCCGATCCGCGCACCGAGTCGATCCTGTCCGAAACCTACGGCATCATGGTGTACCAGGAGCAGGTGATGCAGATGGCGCAGATCGTCGGCGGCTACTCGCTGGGCGGCGCCGACATGCTGCGCCGCGCGATGGGCAAGAAGAAGGCCGAAGAGATGGCCGAGCACCGCGAGATCTTCCGCGCCGGTGCCGCGAAAGACGGGCTGACGGCCGAAAAAGCCGACGAGATCTTCGACTTGATGGAAAAGTTCGCCGGCTACGGTTTCAACAAATCGCACGCCGCCGCCTACGCCCTGCTGTCGTACCACACGGCCTACCTGAAAGCGCACCATACGGCCGCCTTCATGGCCGCCAACTTGTCGCTGGCGATGGACGACACCGACAAGATCAAGATCCTGGTGGAAGACTCGCTGGACATCTGCAAGCTGACCCTGCTGCCGCCGGATATCAACGAATCCGATTACCGCTTCACGCCGAGCGGCCCGCCGCCATCGGTGAGCGGCAAGAAAGTCACGCAGATCCGCTATGGCCTGGGCGCCGTCAAGGGCTCGGGACAGAACGCGATCGAGGCGATCATCGCCGCGCGCACGGCCGGCGGACCTTTTACGAGCCTGTTTGATTTCTGCAAGCGGGTCGACAAGAAACAGATCAACCGCCGCACCATCGAATCCCTGATCCGCAGCGGCGCGTTCGACTGCCTGAAGGTCGACCGCGCGATCTTGCTGGCGTCGGTGGCGTTTGCGATGGAATGCGCCGACCAGGCGGCCAAGGCGGCCAACCAGGTCAGCCTGTTCGGCGGCGACGACAGCGACATGGTGGCGCCGCCCGAGTACGTCAAGGTGCAGCCGTGGACCGACAAGCAGCGCCTGACGGAAGAAAAGATCGCGCTGGGCTTCTACCTGTCCGGCCACCTGTTCGATTCGTATGCGCCCGAGGCGCGCCGCTTTGCGCGCACCAAATTGTCGGACCTGTCGCCGTCGCGCGAACCGCGCATGATGGCCGGCGTGATCACGGGCCTGCGCACGCAGATGACGCAGCGCGGCAAGATCATTATCGTCACGCTCGACGACAAGAGCGGCACGGTGGAAGTGACGGTGTACAGCGAATTGTTCGAGCAGAACAAGAAAATCTTCAAGGAAGACGAGTTCCTGGCCGTGGTCGGCAAGGTCTCGGAAGACCGTTTCTCGGGTGGCCTGCGCATCACGGCCGAAAACGCCTTCGACATCATTTCGGCGCGGGTGCAGTATGGGCGCCAGCTGAACCTGATTCTGCCGACCACGCTCGACATGAAGCGCATCAGCGACGTGCTGATGCCGCACCGGGCGCAGGATGGACTGCCGATCGCGGCCAAGGTCAGCCCGCAGGGCGTCAGTTGCGTGGTGCAGTTTGGTGACGGCTGGAGGGTCGCCCCATCGGACGAATTGCAGACCGCGCTGGTACAGCAGCTGGGCGCGAAAGAGGTGGAAGTGGAGTACTGATTGCGCGGGTTCTGTCCCGCAATGCAAAAAAGCCAGACCGTGGTGGTCTGGCTTTGCATCAGATCTTACATGTCCTTGAGGCTGGTAATTGCGTAGCCTTTATCTGCGATCTGCTGCAGCGGCTGTTCGATATGGTAGTCGGGCAATGCCTTGGCATCATCGGCGATCTCGGTGGCCTGGGTTTCCAGTTGCCAGTCGGTGCTGATGGCTTCTTCGGGAATGTTCTTTCCCTCTGGTACAGCGATATAGGAAAAAATGCCATCGTGTTCGGCTCGACGGTAGATATCTACGCGCATGAGTTGCCTCCTTGTAAGCGTTAGGGGAAAACGGCGCACCCGGTGTGCAAACCGATCATGCTAGCGTAACAGGAATGGCAAACCGCTGCTTTTTGTCTGTGTGCCGTGGACAGGATGGGCATGGCAGGCAGGCGCAGGGTCTGGGCGTCGGGCTTGCAGTGAATTAGTTCAGGCGACAGCGGCGCGCGCAGCGATCCGGTGGCCGGTGTCATTGGCGGCCTGGGCGGTGCCGGGCGGCGCCACATGAACCGGGCTGGCCTGCGCCGCGAGGCCGTCGCGCAGGCTGGCGATCATGGCCAGCGTCAGCTCATGGCGCTTGCGCGCTTCCGAGCGTTTTTTCGACGCGATCTCTTCCAGCACGGGGGGCGGCAGGTTTTCACATGGCAATTCAAAATCGCCATCGCGGCGCGCCACTGCGCCCAGTTCCTGCCAGGTGGCGTTATAGTCGGCCAGCAGCAGGCCCTTCTTTTTCGCCAGGTAATGCACGGCGCGGTTCTTGTTGCCTACCATAATCATCTTGCGGAAACCATGCTCCCAGGCCAGCTGGCGCACCAGCCGTATCATCAGGAACTTGGGACGCAGGCCATGCAGGTCGCGCGTCACGTCGCGCACGCGGCGCAGGCCTTGCGCGCCCTTCGGGCCCTGGATGCAGCCGATGCGCACGCCCGTGTCCATCGGCGCGCGCGTGCGGCAGCCGAAGAAGGAGAACACCACCGTGTAGATCAGGTCGTCGCCATGCGACAGCTGCAGCACCATCTCGCCTTCGCGGTCCATGCGGAACAGCGATGACAGGTGCAGGTGATACAGCACGCCGGACTTGCCTGGCAGTGAGCACAGCAAGACTTCGCCATGTGCGGCCTGCACCATCAGCTTGCCCCAGCCCTGCTGCAGGATAAAACGGTAGTGGTCGGCCAGCAGATCGACGCGCTGGCGGCAGGTCAGGCTCTTGCTCAGGTAGTGGCGGTAGACCTTGTGCATCATGCGCGGATAGGCCTGCAGCAGTTCGCGGAAGGCAGGGTGGGAATTGAGCAGCTGCAGCCAGGTATCCGTCGGCCGCTGTTGCAGGCGCGCCCGCAGTTTCAGCTTGAACAGTTCGCGCAGGCGCGCAAAGCCAGGGCGCATATTGCTCAGGCCCGCATGCAGGGTAATGGCGTGTGTCATAGGCAGTCCATGATGGAAGTGAAAAGACGAGGACAGGCGCCGCGTCAGGCGGGCGCCGGTGCTGCTGGAGCTTTTCCTGCCCGGTTTCCTGGCGACCGCGGCGCTGTCTGGGGCGCGGTCATGGCGGGGGATGATGAGGCTGAAGGACAGGGAAAACCGCGCCATCTTAGCCACCGCCATCCGGCGTGTAAATTGGCGAAATGGCGTACGGGTTTCCCTGATGACGCTGTTCTTTCAGTAGCGGTAGGTGAGGTAGACGGCGCCGACGGGCGCGTTCTTGCGCTGCACGATGGGGCTGTCTGCCGCGTCGCCGAGCCGGCGCTGCACGCCCAGCATGGTGTTGACGCCCCAGCGCGCATCGATACGGTGCTCCCAGCTGACGGAAGCTTGCGCCTCGTAAAAGCCGCCCTTGGGCGTGTAGGGCCGGAACGCCGTGCGCGCGGCTTGGGCGGTCGTGACGCCATACATGGTCTGCAGGTATTTCTGCTCGCCCCAGCTGGTTTGCACGCCCAGCACGACGGTGTCCTGCGGCGCGCCGCGGCTGTCGTTGCGGCTGTAGACCTGGCCGCTGGCGCCCAGCTGCAGCGTGCTGCCGTGCTTGCGGTGCGTCAGCGCCAGATCGCTGGACAACGTGAGCTGGACACCGGGCAGCGGCGCATACCCCAGACTCAGCAGGGCGCTGGCGTTGCCCTCGACCTTGCCCATGCCTTTCAGGTAGTCGCTGCCGCCAAAGCCGCGCAGGCCCTTGCGCTTGTGGTCGCTGCGCTCGCCGCGATAGCCCAGCGCGGCGCTGTAGCTGAACGGGCCGAGCTGGCCGCCGTAGCCGAGGCCGCGCGCGGTGCTGGCAAACAGGCCATTGGCCATGCTGTAATCGAGAAAGAGCAGGGGCAGGGCGGTAGTCTTGTCGTCGCCGGCATAGCGGCTGCCGGCTGCCACGCCGGCGCCAACCGTCAGGACGTTCCCGGGAACGGCATCGGCCGCCATGGCGGACAGGGGCAGGCACAGCAGGGCCAGCGCGGCCAGGGTGATGTGGTGCATGGTGGGTCCTTCAGGTGGAGCACCGAGACCCGTATGGCTCGGTAAGCTGCAGGCAGTATCCGCGCCGGCCATGAAGGAAAGCTGAGCCTTGCATGAAGATTGCATGAAGACACGATCTTTACCTGTTCTTCAGCTTGCAATGGTCTAATACCGTGCATGAAGATACTGCTGATAGAAGACGACATGGACCTGGGCAACGGCGTGCGCATCGCCCTGCGCGACCAGGGCATGCAGGTGGTCTGGGTGCGCACGCTGGACGACGCGGCGCGCAGCCTCGACCACGACAGCTGCGAGCTGGTGCTGCTCGACCTGGGCCTGCCCGACGGCGACGGCATCGACTTGCTGGCCAGGCTGCGCGCGGCGCGCCTGCCGGTGCTGATCCTGAGCGCGCGCGATACGCTCGAGCAGCGCCTGCGCGGCCTCGATGGCGGCGCCGACGATTACCTGGTCAAGCCCTTCGTGCTGGCCGAACTGCTGTCGCGCGTGCGGGCCCTGGTGCGCCGCAGCTATGGCTTCGATGGCGACACCATCGAACTGCGCGGCCTGCTGCTGCAGGTGCCGACGCGCCGCGTCAGCGTGCAGGGCCGCCCGGTCGAGCTGACGGCCAGCGAATACGCCTTGCTGAAAACCCTGCTGATGCGCGCCAACCGCGTCATCACGCGCCGCGTGCTGGAAGAACATATCCTGCCCGGTGGCCTGGCCAATGCCAGCAATACGCTGGACGTACACATGGGCAATTTGCGCCGCAAGATCGGCGAGGGCTATATCCGTACCGTGCGCGGCGTGGGCTATGTGATCGACCAGCAGGCAGAGCCGGCATGATGCGCCGCTGGTGGGACGTGGTGCGCCGACCCACGCTGGTGCGCCGCCTGATGATGGCGCAGATGCTGATGCTGTCCGTACTGTGGAGCATGGCGGTGGCTTTCGTGCTGATCGAAGGTGCGGACGAGGCGAGCAATGTCAGCCGTGGCACCCTGCACGCCATTGTCAGCGTGACCGACAACCTGGCCGGCCATCCGCAGCGCCAGCAGCAGAGCCTGCGCGCCATCGATGACGCCTTGCGTGAAGAATTCGAAGAAGGCCAGGTGCCGGAGCTGGCACCGCGCATGCTGGTCTGGCACGACGGCCAGCTGGTCTACCGTTCGCCCGCCGCGCCCGACGGCATCCGCAGCGCCGGGCCGGCCGAGCGCGAGATCGTCTACATCAAGGGCCATGCCTGGCGCACGCGCACGCTGGTCGAGGGCGGCACGCGCGTGACGGTGCTGGAGACGGGCGGCGCCTGGCAGTTTTTCGTGAGCATCAATTCACGCGGCTATTATCTGCTGCCCTTGCTGATCAGCCTGCCATTCCTGCTGCTGCCGGCCTGGCTGTCGATTCGCCTGGCGATGCGGCCGTGGCGCAAGGTGGCGCAGGAAGTGGCCGCGCGCGGCCCGCGCGACCTGCGCCCGCTCGCGTTCAAGCCGCCGCATGGCGAACTGGCGGCGCTGGTCGACAATATCAATGCCCTGCTGCAGCGGGTCGACGCCAGCGCGGCGCGCGAGCGCAGCTTTATTGCCGACGCCACGCACGAGCTGCGCACGCCGCTGGCGGCCATGCGCATCAATGTGGAAGCCTTGCAGGTCCAGGCGCGCGAGCCGCGCCAGCAGGAATTGCTCGACGGTATCCTGAACAGCAATAACCGCGCGGCGCGGCTGGTGGGGCAGCTGCTGCGCCTGACGCGCAGCGAGGTGCAGGCGGGCGCCGGCGAGCAGCCCACGCCGCAGGCGCTCGACATGCTGCTGCAGGACCGGCTGGCGGCGCTGGCCTGTCTGGCGCAGGCCGGCGGCGTCGAGCTGGAGCTGCACGCCGTCGCGTCCCTGTGCGTGCCGGGCCAGCGCGAGAGCCTGGTGTCGCTGATCGACAACCTGGTGGAAAACGCCATCAAGTACAGCCCGCGCGGCGCCAGCGTGACGGTGTCGCTGCATGCGCAGGGCCGGCATGCCGTGCTGCATGTGGCCGACCAGGGACCCGGTATCGCGCCGGACCTGCAGGCGCGCGTGTTCGACCGTTTTTTCCGCGCGCCGCAGCAGGCACAGGCTGGCAGCGGCCTGGGGCTGTCCATCGTCGCCTCGGTAGTGGCCCAGCATGGCGGGACGATCGCGCTGCATCGTGGCAATGGCGGCCAGGGTTTGCTGGTGGAAGTGTGCCTGCCGCTGGCCTAGCACTGGCACAACGCTTTTACTGTTGCATGAATTGAATGAATTGTAAGTGAAATGCAACAGCAATGGCGCGTTGCGTGGCCGCGATGCATAATGCGGTACGCCAAAAAAACACCGTTATGCGCCCATCCCTGTTCCGTTATCTGCACTATCCCGCCTTTGTCGGTCTGTACCTGCTGTTTGACTGGGCGACCTATATCGATCCCATGTATGGGCTGAACATCACGCCGTGGAATCCGGACCCGGCGCTGGGCCTGGTGTTCTGGCTGATCCATGGCCGCAAGGCGGCGCTGCCGTGGTTTATTGCCCTGCTCAGTGCCGAGGTGCTGGTGCGCGGCATGCCGGCCGGCCTGCCCCTGACGGTACTGTGTTCGGCCTGGCTGGTGCTCGGGTACGGCACCATCGGCGCCGCGCTGCGCCGCCGTTTCAGCAGCAGCGGCATGTTCGACAACCGGCGCCGCCTGCTGGCCTGGGCCGGCATCGTGCTGGCCGGCACCCTGTTCAATGCGCTCGGCTACATGTCGCTGCTGTCGCTGACGGGACGCATTCCGGCCGGTGAATGGGGCACGGCGCTGCTGCGTTTCGGTATCGGCGACACGGTGGGCATCCTGGTATCGATGCCGCTGATCTGGGTGCTGGTCAGCGAGCGCGGCCGCGAACGCCTGCGCCACGCCGTGTGGCGCTGGGAAACCCTGGGCTACCTGGCGCTGGCCGCGTTCGTGCTGTGGAGCGTGTTCGGCTCCATCATGCGCTGCGAATACAAGCACTTCTATTTCCTGTTCCTGCCCGTCATCTGGGCCGCCTCGCGCCAGGGCCTGTATGGCGCCGTGCTGGCCGTGTTCGCCTTGCAGCTGTGCATCATCACCCTGGTGAAATGGTCGCATGCGGTCAATATCCAGTTCTACGAGTTGCAGCTGCTCGACGCCATGCTGGCGCTGGTCGGCTTTTTCATCGGCATCGTGGTCGACGAGGTGCGCCAGGTCTCGCATGAGCTCAAGCAGACGATGCGCCTGGCGGCCGCCGGCGAAATGGCCGCCGCCATGGCGCATGAGCTGAACCAGCCGCTGACCGCGCTGTCGACCTATGGCAAGGCCTGCGAATATCTGCTCGAACGGGGAGAAAGCGGCCCATTGCTGCAAAACGCCATCGGCCACATGATCGTCGAATCGGGCCGCGCGGCCGAGGTGGTACGTCGCCTGCGCGACTTTTTCCGCACCGGCGCGATGCAGCTTGAAGCGGTGCAGGCGAGCAATCTGGTGGCCCATATCGCGCGCCAGTTCACGCCGCTGTTCCACGAACACGGCATCGAGCTGGCGCTGCCGCCGCCGCTGCCGCTGGCCGTCAATGCCGACCGCCTGCAAATCGAGCTGGTGCTGCGCAATCTGCTGGCCAATGCCCAGGATGCGGTGCTGGGCCAGCCGCGCAGCCGGCGCCGCATCACGGTCACCGCCGAGCGGCTCGACGGCGAGCGCCTGCGCCTGTCGGTGGAAGACAGCGGCCCCGGCATTTCCAGCAGCCTGGCCGCGCGCCTGTTCGAACCGTTCGTGTCGACCAAGGCAAGCGGCCTGGGGCTGGGACTGGTGCTGAGCCGCAGCATCGTCGAAGCGCATGGCGGCCAGCTGTGGGCCGAGGTCGCCAGCCACGGTATTTTCCGCTTTATCTTGCCGCTGGCGCGTGCCGGGGCAGCCATGCCAGGAGAGATGGATGACAAATAATCTGACCGTATTTATCGTCGATGACGACCCGGCCGTGCGCGACGCGCTCGGTTTGCTGCTGGGCGTGCGCGGCTACCGCACGGCGCTGTTCTCGTGCGCCGAGGATTTCCTGCAGGGCTGGCAGCGTGCCTGGGCCGGCTGCTTGCTGCTCGATATCCGCATGTCCGGCATGGATGGCCTGTCGCTGCAGCGCCGCCTGCAGGAGCTCGACTGCCTGCTGCCCGTCATTATCGTCACCGGCCATGGCGACGTCAATCTGGCGCGCCAGGCTTTCAAGGCCCAGGCCAGCGACTTCCTGGAAAAACCGTTCGACCACGACAAGCTGCTGGCGGCCATCGAGGAAGCGTTTTCACGCGAGGCAGCCGTGCGCGGCCAATTGCGGCGCCAGCAGGAAGGCTTGAACTTGCTGGGTGCGCTGACTCCGCGCGAGCGCGAGGTGATGCAGCTGGTGGTGACGGGCCGCCACAACCGCGATATCGGGCCCGCGCTGGGGATTTCCGTGCGCACCGTGGAAGTGCACAAGGCGCGCCTGATGGACAAGCTGGGCGTCGACAATGTGGCCGACCTGGTGCGTATCAGCATGCTGGCCGACCAGGCTTGACCCCGCTTCAGGCGATCGCCTGCAGCACCCGCTCGACGCTGATTGCCTCGACCCAGTCGTTGCGTCTGGCGACCGTCAGCACGGTGCTGTTGGCGCCGTCGAACGGTGCCCATTCGGGATTTTTCTTGCGCATCAGCGCCACCACCGGCACATGCACGGCGTTCGCCAGATGCATGATCGAGGTCTCCACCGAAATGATCAGGTCGCATTGCGCCAGCATGGCCGGCAGCTGGAAGAAATTGTCGACCGCGCTGAACGCTTGCGTGCGCGCCAGGCCGGCGCCAGCCACGATGGCATTGACCTTGGCCAGGTCGTGCGGCATGGCATTGATCAGGAAGCAGGCGTCCGCCCATTTGGGCTGCTGCTGCATGCGCGTGACCAGCTCGGTGATGCGTTCCAGGGGCCAGCCGCGCTTGTGCGACTTGGCAAACGGATTGAGCAGTATCAGCGGGCCCTGGCGCGTATCGAAGCCCCATGCAGCCAGCTGCTGCTGCGCCTGTTGCAAGGCTTGCTCGGGCAGGTGCACATACGGATAGCGCTCGGCCATCGGAATTTCCAGTCCCGTCAATTGGCGGAACCAGTCCGCGTAGACGGCGCTGATATGGTGCTCGCCCGCATCCTGGCCCGCGTACGGCGTGAGCAGGGCGTCGAGCTTGCGGTAGGCAAAATAGTGCAGCGGGCGCAGCGGCGTGACAGGCTTGCGCATGCCGATCACCAGGCCGTCCGGGCTGATCTCGCGCGCCAGGCTGGCATAGCGTTGCGGGCGGATGTGCGCCAGCGACACCACCACCGGATAGTGCTCGGCCTGCGCCTCGCGCAGCGACTCCTGGTATAGCGCCGGGCTGTAGGTCTTGCGGTACACCCTGGCGAACAGCCCCGATTGCTCGACCCAGTCATACAGCGAATACGTGCGCAGGTTTTCCCATTGCGCGGCATCGTCGGTGCGCCGCACTTCATCGATCCACAGGTGGATCTTCAGGTGCGGATAGGCGGCGGCAAAGGCGCGAAAGCCGTTTTGCATGTAGGTGTAGTCTCCCAGCGCCAGGTGGGCGATGAAGAGGATCTTGTCGGATTGTTGAAGCAGTGTCGCAGGAATCAAAGGCGTCATGTATGGTACGGAGTGAGGTATTGAGTCGGCGGTGTGGCACCATGTGTCGGGAAACGCCAGGCGTCGCCGGCTTGTCAGTCTCCCGGGGCCAGGCTGCCCGGGGTGACTACCGGTTTCCGTTCTTCCGACGCGACAATACCACGAGACGGTTGTTCCGCTCAATCTTTGATCATGATTGACGGCGCTGCTGATCCTGCAGCAGGCTCCACAGCATGACCATCGGGAAAATCAGCATGACAATACCGATATTCAAGGTCAGTGACGTGGTCGTCAGCCCGAAGGTCATGTAACATGTGAGCAGGATGACGCCGGCCATGGCCATGGGCTGGGCCTGGGGAGCGGCATGGCGCAGCGCGTTGATGAACAGCTTCATCGGCAGCAAAAAAAGCGCCAGCAAGGTGAGCAAGCCGATCAGTCCGCGCTTGACCAGGGCATCAAGGTAGTCATTGTGGGCATTGGTAAAATCGCGGGCGACGGCATTCATCTTGCCTTCCGCTGCCATTTCCTGTTTTTCAGCCAGGTAGCCGCTGCGGCCTATGCCGACCAGCATGTTTTCGCTCGACATATACCAGGCAGAGCGCCACATTTCAAAGCGTTGCCCCACCGATGAGTAAATATTGCCGGTGGTTTCAAAGCTTTTGAGTTCATTCATGGCAGCGATCGTGCGTTCGCGTACGGGCGAGCTGGGCACGACATACGCCATGGTGACCAGTACCGCCAGGATTGCCAGGGCGCTCAACAGGTAGCGCTTGCCATGTTGCCGCGAGTAGTGCACGGCCAGGATGATGATGCAGATCGGCAGCGCCAGCCAGCCGCCGCGGCTGCCGCTGATGATCGAACCGGCAACGCCTGCCAGGCAGCCTGCCACCATCAGCGCAGTCCATGCCGCGTGCCTGGACTGATGGCGTGCCCATGCCACGCCGCAGAGTGAAAGCATGCCGAGCAGCATGCTGACGTTGCCATAGTGGATGGCGTTGCTGGTGGCCGCATGCGGGCGCGCCACGCCATCGGTGAAAAACTGGGTAAAGGCCAGTGCCGCACCGGCCATGGCGCCGACGGCCACGCCACTCCACCATGCGGCGGGACGCGGCGGGTAGGCGCGCAACAGCAGCATCACGGGGATCGCCAGCAGGGCGCGCGATGGCATGTCGTATTCGCGCCCGGGGTCGCTGTGCAGGAACATGTTGGCCGTGTAAATGAAGAAATACACAAAAAGCGTACCCATCAGCAGATAGTCGGCCCGCTGCAGGCCGATGCGCGGGCGCGTCCACAGCAGCGATATGCTTGCCAGCAGCAGCAGGACGGCAGCCAGGGAATATCCGCTGTTGAACGCCAGCGCCAATGCCGAAAAGAGAAACACACATACAGAGGTCAAACGTAGCATTGCGAGTCCTTGATCATGCCGGTCAAAGATGATGACTGTGGCAACAGAAAGTAGGCGCCATTGTAGTCGATCGCCATGCGGGAGCAATCGCCTGGAATTTTAAAAAAACCTCGTGATGTCACGGTTTTCCGAGGGAGCAATGAAAAAAACCACGGTTTTCACCGTGGTTCTTTTTTGTAAGAAATGGTAACGCGCCGCGTCGGCTGGCCTATGCAGCCGTTTTTGGCGCGCGCGTGGCCACCCCGGTATCGATCGCCGCCTGCGAGACGGCCGGCGCGACCCAGCTGCGCAGGCGCTCGTCGAACGGCGACGGGATCAGCTGCAGCGGCGTCAGGGCGCTGCTTTCGTGGCCCGGCAGCGGCTCCTTGGCCAGCGCGGCGATCGCGCGCACGCAGGCCAGCTTCATCTCTTCGTTGATGGTGGTGGCGCCCACGTCCAGCGCGCCACGGAAGATGTACGGGAAGCACAGCACGTTGTTGATCTGGTTCGGGTAATCCGAGCGGCCGGTGGCGACGATGGCGTCGTCGCGCACGGCGTGCACTTTTTCCGGCGCGATTTCCGGATGCGGATTGGCCAGCGCGAAGATCAGGGGCTTGGCGGCCATCGATTCGACCATCTGCGCGCTGACCACGCCACCCTTGGAGACGCCGATGAAAATGTCGGCGCCGACCATGGCGTCGGCCAGGTCGCGGTCGCTGGTGTCGTTCGCGTAGCGCGCCTTGTTCTCTTCCATGCTGGCGTCGCGGCCCGGGTAGATCACGCCCTGGCTGTCGCATACCTTCAGCAGGGATTTGTTCAGGCCCAGCGAGACCAGCAGGTCCAGGCAGGCGATCGAGGCCGCGCCGGCGCCCGAGACGGCCATCTTGACGCTGCCGATCTCCTTGCCGACCAGTTCCAGGCCGTTCAGGATGCCGGCCGCGACGATGATGGCGGTGCCATGCTGGTCGTCATGGAAGACGGGAATCTTCATGCGCTTGCGCAGCTGCTGCTCGATATAGAAGCAGTCCGGCGCCTTGATGTCTTCCAGGTTGATGCCGCCGAAGGTCGGCTCCATGCGCACCACCGTGTCGATGAACAGGTCCGGGTCGTTCTCGGCCAGTTCGATGTCGAACACGTCGACGTCGGCGAACTGCTTGAACAGGCAGGCCTTGCCTTCCATCACCGGCTTGCTGGCCAGCGGGCCGATATCGCCCAGGCCCAGCACGGCGGTGCCGTTGGTGATCACGGCCACCAGGTTGCTGCGCGAGGTGTAGGTGCCGGCCGAGGCCGGATCTTCCACGATGGCTTCGCAGGCAAACGCCACGCCCGGCGAATACGCCAGGGTCAGGGCGCGGGCGTCGCCCAGCGGTTTGGTCGGCGTGACGGAAATCTTGCCGGCGCGGGGTTCAGCGTGATAGGCGAGGGCGGCTTCTTTCAGGTTGAAGGCTTCGCCGTTTTGTTCGGCGTGCTTGCTTTGGGCGGTAGACATAAGAATTCTTGGAGGGGCGAAAAAGGCCCGAGTGGTAAGTCCGGACCATGGTATGCAAGCGTTTGCACGCTGTCAAGGCTCTATTTGTGACATTTCCATGAAAAGCGCTTTGAGGCAAGGGCGGAAGCGTATGCAAGCGTTTGCTCGGTTTTTCACGGCACACGCCGTTTGTGCGATAAAATCACGTTATTGCATCCGGAAAACCCATGACAAACAAGAACCCCACCTTAAGCGACGTTGCGCGGGCCACCGGCGTGCACTTTTCCACCGTGTCGCGCGTGATGAACCCGGAGACGCGGCAAAAGGTCAGCGCCGAGGTCGCCAAGCGCGTGCTGGCCGAAGCGGCCCGCCTCGGCTACCGCCCGAACCGCGCCGCTTCGACCCTGGTCACGAGAAAATCGCGCGTGATCGGCGTGGTGCTGCCCGACATTACCAACGCCGTGTTCCCGCCCATCCTGCTGGGCATCGAGGAAGGCCTGCGCAAGCACGGCTACCTGTCCATCGTCGCCAATGTCGGCGCCGACGAGGAAGAGCAATTGTTCGTCATCAACCGCCTGCTGGGCCAGCAGGTCGATGGCCTGATCCTGGCCACCGCGCGCCGCGACGACCCGGTGATCAAGATGTGCATGGCCCAGAACGTGCCGGTAGTCACCGTCAACCGCAGCGACGAGACCGGTGTCGCCTCCTGCGTGGTCAGCGACGACGTGGTCGGCATGCGCCTGGCCGTCGGCCACCTGCTGGCGCTGGGGCACCGCCATATCGCGCATATCGCCGGTCCGGAAAACCTGTCCACCGGCCATGTGCGCCGCACGGGTTTCCTGGCCGCCATCGAGGCAAGCGAACTCGACGCCTCGCAGGCCTTCGTGTTCGAGAGCAGCGGCTATTCGCGCGAATGCGGCAAGGCGGCGCTGCTCGAACTGCTGCGCCAGTCGCCGCAGACCACGGCCGTGGTTACCGGCAGCGACCTGGTGGCCATCGGCTGCTATGACGCGATCCGCGAACTGGGCCTGAACTGCCCGGAAGACATTTCCGTGGTCGGCCACAACGACATGCCGTATATGGACCTGATCCGCCCGCCATTGACCACCATCCGCATCCGCCACCACGGCATCGGCGCCGAAGCGGCGCGGCTGATCCTGCAAACCATCGATGCGCCCGGCTCCTCGGTGGTCGATGTGCGCCTCAAACCCGAACTGGTGGTGCGCGAATCGACGGCGCCGCCGCGCTCTTGCGCCGCGGTTTGATGGTGTTGGCGGGGCCGCAAGATGGTACACTGGCGGCCCTCCCTGTATCCTAGCCCTCATCGCCATGACCAAAACCAACACGCCTTCCCCGAAACGCCGCGAAGAGGGCGTTGCCAAGCTGACCGTCAATCCCTTCCTGGACGCCGAATTCTATGCGCGCATGCGCGACTACACCGAACGCGACGCGGCCATCATCAAGGAACTGAAAGCGATCGCCGAGATCCGCGCCGGCAACAAGCAGCCCGACCCGCGCCTGGCGCCGTCGCTGCAGGCGCTGCGCGACACCGTCAAGAAAGGTTTGACGTTCGGCGAGATGCTGGAGCGTATCGCCGCCGGCAAGGAAAAAGGCCTGTGGGAACCATGGATGACCACCTTCGGCATCGAAATCCGCGCCGTCAACTACGGCGCCGGCCCGCGCAACGCCTGCCTGGTGCTGGACCTGGCCGCCAACGCCCCGGCGCACGCCATGTTCGCCAAGGCCGGCATCCAGAACTGGCGCAGCCTGGCCGCCGACGACTGCTCGGTGGTGCGCTCCGAAAAAGCCACCGAGACGTCGCCGTTGAAAGTGTATGCCGTGTTTTACCTCGATCCCGCCGCCGGCTGATTCGCTGCCATACCGCGCTGCCGGGAGGCTCGGCAGCGCCATCTTCTTCCCGCCTGCCGGGATTGCCGCAAGTTCCAAATTTGACCTGGGTAAAGTAATTGGAAAATTTTCCAATGCTCAACTGTGCATGCATCAAACGGTGCTAGACTCGATTTCATTGTAAATTCCGCTACATTGAATACATGGCATCGCGCAGCGCATGGTCGCTGCACGGGCTGGCTTTTCCTTGGGAGAGTGATCCAATGCCGCACGTCGTCACCGTCGCAACCGTCGCGAAATCCCTGGCCGGCGCCTTGCTGCTGTTCTGCGCGGCCACCGCCAGCGGCCAGCCGGTACAGCCTGCCGACACCATCCCCGCCTTCAGCAAGCTCGATTCGATCGAAGCGCGCGTGCAGGGCTGCGTCACTTGCCACGGCCAGCAAGGGCAGGGCACCTCGAACGGCTACTTTCCCCGCATTGCCGGCAAACCGGCCGGCTACCTGTACAACCAGCTGGTCGGCTTTCGCGACGGCACGCGCAGCTATCCGCCGATGAACTACCTGGTGGCCTACCTGCCGGACGCCTATCTGAAGGAAATCGCGCAGCACTTCGCCTCGCTGCGTCCCGCCTTCCAGACGCCGGAACAGCCATCGGCCAATGCGGCGATGGCCGAACGGGGGCGCGTGCTGGCCACCGTGGGCGATAGCGCCAAGGGCATCCCCGCCTGTATTGCCTGTCATGGCAAGAGCCTGTCCGGGATGGAGCCGGGCATCCCGGGCCTGGCCGGCCTGCGCTCGACCTATATCGTCGGCCAGCTGACGCGCTGGCGCGTGGGCGAGCGCCGCGCGGCAGATCCGGACTGCATGAAGCGCATCGCCACGCGCCTGTCCGATACCGACGTCACGGCTGTCGCCTCGTGGCTGGCGCAGCAGACCCCGCCGGCCCATGCTTCGCCGGAACCGTCCAACCTTGTGCGCATGCCGGTGGCCTGCGGCAGCCAGCGCTAGGGGCCCGTCATGCGCAAAAGCCTGCAAATCCTGCTTGCCCTGTTCGTCCTCGCGCTGCTGGCGGTGGCAGCCGTGTACTTCCTGCGCCCCGGCCATATGCCGAACCAGAAAAAGGCCGTGCGCGGCGGCGAGACGAGTGCCTCCACGCAGCTGATCACCAAGGGCGAATACCTGGCGCGCGCCGGCGACTGCGTGGCCTGCCACACGGTGCCCAATGGCCCCATGTTTGCCGGCGGGCGCGCCATGGCCACGCCGTTCGGCAACCTGTACGTGCCCAATATCACGCCCGACGACGACACCGGCATCGGCCTGTGGACGCCCGACGAGTTCTACCGCATGATGCACACGGGCGTCTCGCGCGACGGCACCTTGCTGTATCCGGCCATGCCGTTTGCCTCGTACACGCAGGTGACGCGGGCCGACTCGGACGCCATCTTCGCCTACCTGATGTCGGTCACGCCGGTCAGGCAGGCCAACCGCGCGCATGAGCTGCGCTTCCCGTTCAATAACCGCGAACTGCTGATCGGCTGGCGCACCCTGTACTTCAAGCAGGGCGAGTTCCAGCCCGACCCGGCGCAATCGGCCGAGTGGAACCGTGGCGCGTATCTGGTGCGTGGCCTGGGCCACTGCGCCATGTGCCACACGGCCGTCAATGCGCTGGGCGGATCGAGCGAATCGAAGGCGTTCGAAGGCGGCATGATCCCGAACCAGAACTGGTATGCGCCCTCGCTGACTTCGAACCGCGAAGCGGGCCTGGGCGACTGGAAGATTTCTGAAATTTCGAATCTGCTGCAGGTGGGCGTGTCGCATCGCGGCACCGTCTACGGGCCGATGGCCGAAGTGGTCTACAACAGCCTGCAATACATGACGGACGAAGATACCAAGGCGATGGCCGTCTACCTGAAGGCATTGCCGCAGAAGGACGACGCGCCGCCGCCGACCAGCCAGGCGCGCCTGGTCGATCCGGCAGTGATGGAGGCCGGGCGCAAGGTGTATGTGGCGCAGTGCGCGATGTGCCATGGCGCCGAAGGCAAGGGCCAGCCGCCGTCGTTGCCCATCCTGGCCGGCAACCGCTCGATCACCATGGCCACGCCCGTCAATCCGATCCGCATGGTGCTCAATGGCGGCTATCCGCCAGGTACCTACAAGAACCCGCGCCCGCACGGCATGCCGCCGTTCTCGCACATCCTCAATGACGACGAGGTGGCGGCCGTGGTCACCTATATCCGTGTCGCCTGGGGCAATAGCGGCACGCCCGTCAACGCCGCCCAGGTCAGCGACCTGCGCAAACTCTTGCCCGAATAAGGAGGCCCATGCAAACGCCTGGTGACAACGAGTCCGAAGAACTGGACAAACGCATCGATGAAATCGTCAGCCGCGGCCCCTCGGGCGCGTTTGCGGTGGCGGGCATCGCGACCTTCATCGTGGTCGCGATCTTTTTCCTGTTTTACTGGCTGGTGTACCTGCCGCGGGGGACGGTGCAATGAATGAACCTGCCGCACATGAATTGCACCATGCGTCGGAAGCGGTGGCGGTGGCGGCCGAACGGCGCTGGGCGTACATCGTCGTCGCCATCATCGTGCTGCTGCTGGCCGTGATGGTCTTCACGGGTCTGCACTGGGCCGCCATGCCGCCGTCGCGCGTGGAAACCGTCGACGTCAGGACCTTGCACCTGAAAGGCGAATTCGTCGAGAGCAACCTGGGCACGGCGGTGGAAAAAGACGGCCGCGTGGTGGTGCGCGTGATCGGCCAGCAGTATTCGTTCGCGCCGCAGTGCATCGTGGTGCCGGCCGGCGTGCCTGTCACGTTTCGCGGCACCAGCAGCGACGCCATCCACGGCTTCGTGGTCGGCCGCACCAATGCCAACACGATGCTGATTCCGGGTTTTGTCTCCACCTTTACCACCACCTTTCCGAAGGCGGGCGAGCAGCTGATGCCCTGCCACGAATATTGCGGCACCGGGCACGAGGCCATGTGGGCCAGGTTCCAGGTGATTCCTTCCGACGAATTCTATGCGCGGGCAAAAACGGCAGAAAGGATGAGCTGTGTTCCTGGCTAAACGACTGGTCCTCGCCCATTTCTGGGTCGCCTTCATCGCTTTTTTCGCCGCCATCCTGCTTGGCGAATGGCAGATGTTCGTGCGCAGCCCCCTCTCGCCCTGGGTCAACAATCCCGAACATTATTACCGCTCCGTTACCGCACACGGCACTGTGATGGGCTATGTGCTGCCCACGCTGGTGGCGATGGGCTTCGGCTATGCGATCACGGAACTGGCCCTGAAACGCCCGTTGATCGGCCTGCGCTGGGCCTGGGCCGGCTTCTGGCTGGTGATCGCCGGCACGCTGATGGCGGCGCTGACCACGGCCTCGGGCAAATCGTCGGTGCTGTACACCTTTTATCCGCCGATGATCGGCAGCGTCTTTTACTACCTGGGCGTGGTGCTGGTGGTGGTGGGCTCGTGGGTGTGGGTCGCGCTGATGTCGGTCAACTTGCGCGCCTGGAAAAAAGCCAATCCG
>NZ_DAMAGB010000050.1:0-17219 GCF_031995485.1 Janthinobacterium sp. | reverse complement strand
CCGGGCGCCACCATGCCGCTGGCCATGTTCGGCAACGTGGCCGGCGCCTATCTGTGGGCCTGGACCTCGGTTGGCGCGGCGGTGGAGATCCTGGTGCTGATCCTGCCTGCCGCGCTGGGCTTTACCGACACCATCAACGTCGGCCTGGCGCGCGTGCTGTTTTCCTGGACGCTGCATGCCATCGTCTATTTCTGGCTGATGCCCGCGTATATCGCATTCTATACGCTGTTCCCGCGCGCGATCGGCGGGCGGCTGTACAGCGACACCATGGGCCGCGTGGCATTTGCGCTGTTCCTCGTGTTCTCGATGCCGATCGGCATCCACCACCTGTTCGCCGACCCCCAGGTCGGCGCCGGCTTCAAGTTCGTGCATGCGGCGATGACGGCGATGGTCTCGATTCCGACCCTGCTCACGGTGTTCACTATCGTCGCCTCGGCCGAAATCGTGGGCCGGCTGCGCGGCGGCAAGGGGCCGGTCGGCTGGGTGAAAGCGCTGCCGTGGTCCAATCCGTGGATGCTGGCCGTCACGCTGGCTTTCATCATGCTCGGTTTTGGCGGCGCGGGCGGCATCATCAACATGAGCTACCAGCTCAATGAATCGATTCACAACACGCAATGGGTAACGGGCCACTTCCACCTGATCTTTGCCGGCGCCATCGTCATCATGTACTTCATGGTGGCGTATGAACTGTGGCCGCAGCTGCGCGCCTGCCAGCCGCTGTCGCCGCGCCTGGTCAAGGCGCAGCTGTGGAGCTGGTTCATCGGCATGATGATCCTCACCATGCCGTGGCACCTGGTGGGCTTGCTCGGTGCGCCGCGCCGCATGGCCTATTACGACTACACGCATCCGCTACTGGCGCCGCAGGCCATCACGGTCAGCATGTCCACCTTGGGCGGACTGATACTGGTCATCTCGGCGGCACTGTTCATCTACATCCTGGCCACGCCAAAACGCCAGGATGCGCCGGCGGCGCCGTTTGCCTTCAGCCAGGCCGTCCATCCGAACGCCAGGGTGCCGGCTGCCCTCAATGGCTTTGCGCTGTGGGTGGCGATGATGATCGCGCTCACCGTCGTCAACTATGGCTACCCCATTTTGCAGCTGGCGATCACGCCTGACGCCAGCGTTCCGATAGTGCCGATAGGAGCGCGATAATGCGAGAACACGGCTTCTTTTCCCGAGCAAACCGCATCGGCTGGGTCAGCACCGTTGGCCTGCTCGTGCTGACATTGATGGCGGTGCTGGTCGCCTTTGCCTGGCTGCCGTCGGCTCAGGCCGACTTCCGCGCGCAGGGATTATGGGACAGCATCTGCCGCGCCGCCGGCGTGCCGGCCAGATGGCTCGATGGCAGCCCGCGCAAGGATAATGCCGACGTGGTTGCGACCAACGTGGTATTGCTGCCGGCAATGGCAAAACCCGCATCCTCGGCCTCGGTCGGACGCGGCGCCACGCTGGCGCTGAACTGCACCATGTGCCACGGCGCGCTGGGCCTGAGCCGCTCGGACGCGCCGAACCTGGCGGGCCAGTATCCGGAAGTGATCCGCAAGCAGATGCTCGATTACCGGAGCGGCAAGCGCGCCAGCGCCATCATGGCCGCGCTGGCGCGCAACCTGACCGAAGAGAATATTGCCGACCTGGCGGCCTACTACGCCAGCCTGCCGAAAGCGCGCACGGCCCCGACTACCTACGACGAAGCGCTGCCGGCGCTGGTACGCGTGGGCGACCCGATGCGCAATATCGCTCCCTGCATCTCGTGCCACGGCGGCGTCGACCAGAAACTGGGCGCACCGTGGCTCGAAGGCATGCCGAAACCCTACCTGGTGCAGCAGCTGGAAGACTTCCGGCACGGCCGGCGCAAGAACGACGGCCAGCAGCAGATGCGCAACGTGGCGCGGCCGATGACGGATGCGGAAATCGACAGCGTGGCCAGCTTCTACGCAAGAAAGGCGCTGCCCGAGCATCACTGATGCACCACGTTGGCCAGCAGCGCGACTGACAGCACGATCAGCATCGCGCCCGACAGCCGTTCGAGCAGCGGCAGCGCGCGCGCAAAGCGCTGGCGCAGGGCGGCGCTGCCGATCGCCAGCGCCACCGCCATATCCCACGCCAGCACGGCCAGCACCATCCACGCGCCATATGCCGTCATCGCACCGGTGCTCGTCTGCCGGCTGGCCAGCACGGTTGCCAGGCTGACATAAAACAGCGCATTCTTCGGATTTAATATCGCCGACACAAAGCCCATCGCCAGGCCACTACGCCAGTGCGCCTTGCCGGTGTCAGGCGTTGCATCGAGGCTGCTTGTGCCCGCGTGGCGCAAAAACAGCCAGCCCAGGTAAAACAGATAAGCACAGCCGGCCAGCTGCACCACCAGAAACGCCGTGCTGCCCGCCCGCAGCACCGACAAGCCGCCAAACGCCGCCACGATAAACACCGCATTGGCCAGCGCAATGCCGATGCACGCGCCGCTGGCGCCGCGCCAGCCATGCGCCAGCGAACTGCGGGCAACGAGAAAGAAATCGGGGCCGGGCGACAGCAGCGCCAGGAAATGGGCGCCGGCGATCAATAGAAAATCCTGCATGACTCGGCTCCGGCAATAGTGAGGAGGCGAGTATGCGGATGCGCCAGCGGCGCGTATTGAAGAAAATTGCGCAGGGATCAGCTGCGGTAGCGTCCCGGCGTAATCCCCGCATGGGCCTTGAACACGCGCTGGAAATGGCTCTGGTCGGCAAAGCCCAGCTCATGCGCCACTTGCGCGAGAGCCGCTCCTGCCTGCAGGCTGCTGCGCGCGCGGTTGATATGGGCATTGAGCTGATACGCATGCGGCGTCATGCCGGTGGCGGCGCGAAAGGCGCGGATCAGCTGATAGCGGCTGATTCCTGCAGCTTGCGCCAGTTGTTGCAGGCTGGCCAGCGGTTGCGTTTGCAGCGCAGCGAGCACGGGCGCCAAGTGCAGCGGTACCGGCTTGCGCGCCGAGGGCAGCGCATCGGCATCGGCATCGGCGCTGGCGCAAGCGCCGAGAAACGCCAGCAGCGCTGCATCCTTCTCTTGGGCACTGCCTGACGAAAACAGCAGCGCATTCATCGCACAGAACTGCGCATACAGCACCGGGCAATCGCGCACCCGCGCCGTGTCGCCATCGAGCGCCGGCGCATGCTCCAGCAGCCACTGCGCATCGAGATGCAGCATCTGGTAGCTCCACGCCATCTCGGGCAGGGGATTGCAGGCATGCACGCAGCCGGCCGGCACCAGCACCAGGCTGCCCGGCGCCAGTCTCACTGCCGCCTTGCCGCAGCCCGTAAACATGCTGCCGCCCGCATCGACGGCGCCGATGGAAAAGGTCGGATGGCTGTGGGGCTTGTAGCAGGCGCGGCTGTGGCAGGCGCGCCTGCTCTCCACATGAGGCAGGGTGGCGTCGCGACAGAAAGAAGGGTGGCTCGCCATGCCTACATCAAAATCACGTCATACTGCTCCTGATGATAGGCATTCTCCACCTGCAGCGATATCTTCTTGCCGATAAAGTCGCCCAGCATCGCCAGGTGCTGCGATTCTTCTTCCAGGAACAGATCGACCACCTCCTGCGACGCCAGGATGCGAAATTCGCGCGGGTTGAACTGTTTTGCTTCCCGCAGCAGTTCGCGCAGGATTTCGTAGCAGATGGTGCGCGAGGTCTTGACTTGGCCCTTGCCGGCGCAGGCGGGGCACGGTTCGCACAGGATATGGGCCAAGGACTCGCGCGTGCGCTTGCGCGTCATTTCGACCAGGCCCAGCGGCGAGAAGTTGCTGACCGAGACCTTGGTGCGGTCGCGCGACAGCGTGCGTTTGAGTTCGGCCAGCACGGCGTTGCGGTGCTCGGCGTTGTCCATGTCGATGAAGTCGAGGATGATGATGCCACCCAGGTTGCGCAGGCGCAGCTGGCGGGCGATGGCGTGCGCCGCTTCCAGGTTGGTCTTGAAGATGGTGTCGGCAAAATTGCGTCCGCCGACAAAGCCGCCCGTGTTGACGTCGATGGTGGTCATCGCTTCGGTCTGGTCGACGATCAGGTAGCCGCCCGATTTGAGGTCGACGCGGCGGCCCAGGGCGCGCAGGATTTCTTCTTCCACGCCGTACAGGTCGAACAGCGGGCGCTCGCCCGTGTAGTGCTGCAAGCGCGTCAGTTCGCTGGGGGTATAGACTTCGGCAAATTCGCGCAGCTTGACATAGTTCTCGCGCGAGTCAACCTGGATGGTGGCCGTTTCGTCGCCGACGAAGTCGCGCAGCACGCGCTGGGCCAGGTTCAGATCCTGGTGCAGCAGGCTGGTGGCGGGGCGCGTGCGGGCGCCGTGGACGATGGTGCTCCAGGTCTTGCGCAAGTAGTCGACATCCGCCTTCAGGTCGGCGTCGGAGGCGTCTTCGGCCATGGTGCGCACGATGTAGCCGCCTTTTTCATCGGTTGGCAGCAGGCTTTGCAGCCGCGTGCGCAGCAGTTCGCGCTCGGATTCCTTTTCGATCTTTTGCGAGATGCCGATATGCTTGTCCTGCGGCAGATACACCAGCATGCGGCCGGCAATCGAGATCTGCGTCGACAGTCGTGCGCCCTTGGTGCCGATCGGGTCCTTGATCACCTGGACCGTCAGCACCTGGCCGTCGAACAGGATTTTTTCAATCGGCGCCGGCGTATTGTTCTGGCCATCGTGGCCGCGCGCTTCCCAGATGTCGGCCACGTGCAGGAATGCCGCGCGTTCCAGGCCGATGTCGATAAAGGCGGACTGCATGCCCGGCAATACCCTGACCACTTTGCCGGAATACACATTGCCGGCCAGGCCGCGCGTGAGCGTGCGCTCGATGTGCAGTTCCTGGACCGCGCCCTGGAGGATGAGGGCGACGCGGGTTTCTTGCGGCGTGATATTGATCAGGATGTCTTCGTTCATGGAGGCGCAAAAGTGGAGGCAACGAACGACATCATACCCCCTATCAGGGCAGGGGCAAACCCGCTTGCCGCAGCAATTGCGCGGTCTCGTACAGGGGCAGGCCCATGATGCCGGAATGGCTGCCTTCGATATGCTCGACGAACAGCGCGGCGCTGCCCTGGATGCCGTAGCCGCCGGCCTTGTCGTACGGTTCCGGCGTGGCGCAGTACGCCGCGATCGAGGCCGCTGACAGCACGCCGAAGCGCACCTGCGAGATCTGCGTGCGCTGTTCCGCGATGCCGTTGCCATGCACGGCGATCGAGGTCAGCACCTGGTGCGTGCGGCCCGACAGCTGCTCCAGCATGGCGATCGCTTCCGCGCGGTCGGCCGGCTTGCCGAGGATCACGCCGTCGATGGTGACGGTGGTGTCGGCCGCCAGCACCGGACGCGCAGGCAGGTGGCGCAGGCGCACCACGTTCAGCGCAAAGGCCGCCTTTTCATTGGCGACGCGCGCCACGTAGTCGAGCGCCGATTCGCCAGGCAGCACTTCTTCGGTGACGTCGGCGCCGCGCGGGCCGTCGCTGCGCAGCAGCAGCAGTTCGAATTCGACCCCGACCTGGCGCAGCAGTTCGCGCCTGCGCGGGCTCTTGGACGCCAGGTAGATCTTGTTGTCAGCCGGTTTCATGGGGGAAGAGAAAAATCAGACGCGGTGGTAGGGATGGTTTTGCGTGATCGACCACGCGCGGTACAGCTGCTCGGCGAGGATCACGCGCACCACGCCGTGCGGCAGGGTCATGCTGGAAATGCGCAGCATGCCTTCGGCCCGTGCTTTCAAAGCGGGGTCGAGGCCATCGGCGCCGCCGATCAGGAAAGCCGTGTCGCGGCCATCCTGCTGCCACGCCATCAACTGCTGGGACAGGCCAACGCTGGTCAGGTCCTTGCCGCGTTCATCGAGGGCGATGATGCGTACGCCCTTGGGCAGGGCGGCTTCGATGCGTTCGCGTTCCAGCGCCATCGCGGTGGCGGCGGTCTTGCTGCCGGAACGCTCGACGGGCTTGATTTCCTTGAGCACGATGCGCAATTCCGGCGGCATGCGCTTCGCGTATTCGGCGAAGCCCGTTTCGATCCAGGCCGGCATTTTATGGCCGACCGCAGCGATGATAAGCTGCATGAACGCTTACTCTTCGACTTTTTTGATACGCTTGATGACGGTTTTCGCCGGTGCTGCATCAGCTGCCGGTTTGGCCGCGCGCGGTGCACGGACTTTTTTCTCCGGCAGCGCTTTGAGGGCCTTGACGGCGGCCGTCTCGGTCTTGGTTGGCGCAACTTTCACGGTCTTGCCGACGGCTTTGGAAGCGACGGCTTTCTTGGCCGGTGCTTTCTTGGCGCCGGTGGTGGCGGCAGCCGCTTTCTTGGCTGGCGCTTTTTTCTCGATCACGGGCGTGGCTTCGACATTGGCCTTGCTTGCTGCCAGGTGGCCGCTGACTTTCTTCGGCTCGTCGCCGGCGGCTTTTTTCGGCGCGCGTTTGGCGGCGCCCAGCTTGACCGGCTTGTCGCCCCAGATTTCTTCCAGGCGGTAGTAGGCGCGGATCGGTGCCTGCATGATGTGGACGATCATGTCGCCCAGGTCAACCAGTACCCATTCGCCGGTGTCTTCACCTTCCATGCCGACGATTTCGCCGCCGGCTTCCTTGACCTTGTCGCGTACCGAAGCGGCCAGCGCCTTGGTCTGGCGGTTCGAAGTGCCGGAAACGATGGCGATGCGGTCGAACAGGCTGGTCAGGTGAACCGTGTCGAATACGGCGATGTCTTGGCCTTTGACGTCTTCCAGGGCGTCAACGACGAGGGTTTGCAGTTTTTTGATGTCCATTTAGCTTTTGTATAAATTGTGTTGTTCAATATAGTCTAGCACTAGCGGGGAAACAAGCTCGTTTGCCGGAAACCCCCGTTGTAATGCCGCACGTATTTCGGTGGCGGAGATATCCACCGCGAAGTCCTGTGCCAGATAAGTCAGACCGTGCGGCGTGTTGCGGATGCTGCTGAGCGTGCCCAGGCGGCGCGTGAATTCCTGCGCTACTGCCTGCGGCATCGCCGCGCCATGGAGCGCGAAGCCGGGGCGGGCCGCGACGCAGATATGGGCGTATTCAAATAATTGCTGCCATTCGCGCCAGGTGTCGAGCCGCTGCAGCTGGTCGGCGCCCATCAGGAACACGATGGATGCCGTCGGCCCCAGTTCGGCGCGCACCTGGCGCAGGGTATCGATGGTGTAGCTGGGCTGGCCCTGTTCGCTGCGTTCGATTTCCTGCAGGTCGATCATCACCGGCAGCGGCAGGCTTGAGAACGCCAGCCGGGTCATCTCGGCGCGCTGTTCGCAGGTGGCGCCCAGGCGCCCTTTTTGCCACGGCGCGCCGGCGGGGATCACGCGCAGTGTATCGGCCTGCAGCAAGCGGGAAAAGTACGATCCCAGCGAGACATGGCCCGTATGCACCGGATCGTAACTGCCGCCCAGCAGAGCCACGCATGCCGTACTGCCCGCCGTACTTGCTTGCGTCACGCCTGCAGCCAGTCGCGATGCACGAGGAAGTCAAGGTACAGCGCCGCTTCCGGGCTGCCCTCGGCCGGATGCCAGTCATAGCGCCATTTGACGATCGGCGGCATCGACATCAGGATCGCTTCGGTGCGCCCGCCCGACTGCAGGCCGAAGTGCGTGCCGCGGTCGAACACCAGGTTGAACTCGACATAGCGGCCGCGCCGGTAGGCCTGGAAGTCGCGTTCGCGCTCGCCATACGGCGTATCCTTGCGGCGCGCCAGGATCGGCACATAGGCGTCGATGAATGCGTCGCCGGCGCTGCGCATCATGGCGAAGCTGTCGTCGAAACCGAGCGCGTTGAAGTCGTCAAAAAAGATGCCGCCCACGCCGCGCGGTTCCTTGCGGTGCTTCAGGTAAAAATACTCGTCGCACCAGGCCTTGAACTTCGGATGCAGCTCGCTGCCAAACGGCGCAATCGCATCGTGGCACACCTGATGGAAGTGTCTGACGTCCTCCACGTTGCCGTAATACGGCGTCAGGTCCATGCCGCCGCCGAACCACCACACCGGTTCATTGTCGGCGTTGACCGTGCTGAAAAAACGCACGTTCATGTGCACCGTCGGCGCGTAGGGATTGCGCGGATGGAGCACCAGCGATACGCCCATCGCTTCCCACGGCTTGCCACCGAGTTCGGGGCGCGCGGCAGCCGCCGATGGCGGCAATTGCGCGCCGGTGACGTGCGAAAAATTCACGCCGCCGCGCTCGAACACATTGCCTTCCTCGATCAGGCGCGAAATGCCGCCGCCGCCTTCCGGGCGCTGCCAGCTGTCGGTCAGGAACGGCTTGCCGTCCTGCGCTTCGAGCGCCTGCACGATACGGCTTTGCAAATCGAGCAAATAGGCTTTGACAGCCGAAGAGGAGGGAGTGGACGACATCGCGTGGGCCGACGAGGCCGAAATAAAAAAGTGAGGACGGATTGTACCCTGTAACAGATTTTTGTGATAGCAAAACCGGCGATGCTGTTGCCGGCCAGGCTTTACCGAGGCGGCTTGTCCTGTATCACCTGCACCTCGAACGGGGGCGCCTCCGCGCCTGGCTGGCGGGCGTCCTCCACCATGCCGGCCGCGCGCTGCTGCAGGTCCGTGCGTTCGGCCGTGCCGGCCGGCTGCGCCAGCGGCGCCACGGGCGCTGGCTGCTCGCGCCTGAACCATGCGCGCCCCGCAAACGTCAGCATCGTCAGTATCGCCAGCAGCAGCACCGCGGCCATGATGGTGGAAGGACGCGGGCGGGGTCGGCCCAATCGGGCTGGCGGCTTGCCGGCGGCGTCGACGATGATGCGCGCCAGTTGCGAGCCGTCCGCGCGCGTGCGCGCCTGCAGCGCCTTGTACTGCAGCGGCGACACCGTGCCCTGTTTCAGCATATGGCGCAAGGCCGCGACGGGCGTGGCGGCCAGGTGGTCGTCCGGCAGGCTGTCGTGGGCGGCGTCGCGCTGGAACTGGTTGATCAGGTTCTCGCGGTACAGCGCATCGACCGCTTCGCGGTTCACCTGCCGCAGTGCGGCGCTGGCCAGTTGCCGGCGTGGTTTATCGGCGGGCAGCTTGTGCAGCATCCTGAAAAAACGCTCCTCGGGCACCAGTTCGGCGCTCAGCAGCCAGGCCAGCGTCCCGACCTGGTCGGCATTCATTGCCAGTTCCGGCACATCGATGTCTTCGGCCGCATTGTGCGCGCGCTGGATCTCGATGATCTGCAGCTCGCCCAGCGTGTCGTCGTATTCGTCGCTGGTGATCAGCTCCAGCTGCCGCAGTTCGCCGAGCGGCTTGAGGCGCGGATCGCTGCTCATGGCCGCACGCTGCCGGTAACAAAACCGTAAAGCACCGACATCACCACGATCATGCCCAGCACGATCAGCGCGCCTTTCCAGGCCGGCGGGCGCTTGTACGGGATGCGGTCATGGCCGTGCCGCAGCCGGGACGCTTGCATGATCTCGCGTGCCAGTTCGCTGCCGTGCGCACGCACACGCACCTCCAGCGCCTCGAACTGCTGCGTGGACAGGATGCCGCTGACCACCAGCCAGCGCATGGCGATCCAGGGGGAATACAGGATGCGGTCGCCCGGCACCGCCGCGTGCGCGGCATCGCGCTGGAACTGGTCCAGCAGATCGAGCTCGTACAAGGCGTCGACCTCGCGCCGGTTGTAGTGCCGCACGCCGTCGGCCAGCAGCGTCTGCTGTCCGGGGGGCAGCGCGGGCATGCGCTGGTCGAGGTCATTTTTCGGCAGCAGATCGGTCAGCAGCAGCCAGCCCAGGGTGTCGACCAGGCCGGCGTCCTGCGCCAGTTCCGGCATGTCGATGTCGTCTTCGGACGGATGCCGGCGTTCGTACGCGGCCACGTCGCGTTCCGCGTTGGCGTCGTCCAGTTCCTGCGCGCTGATCAGGCCCAGCTGGTGCAGCTGCTGCAGCGAGGCGTGTGGTGGTTCGGTATGCATGGCCTTACTCTTTCAATTGCGCCTGGCGCAGTTCGCCGGCAAATTGCGGCGTCACCGACCAGCCATTGCCGGCGGCGTCGCGTTGGAACGTGAAATCGCCTTCCTGCATGACCGACGAGCCGCCAGTGAGCATGCTCAGCAAGACGTCATTGCGTTCGATTAGCAGGCGGCAGGAGTAGACGCCGGGCGAGAGTTCGCGGCACGGCGCCAGCGGCTCGATTTCGGCGATTTCGCGGCGCCGTTCCGCTGACTGCGTCAGCGAAAACGCTGGCCGTGGTTGCGGCATGATGCGCGCGCCATCCATGCCGGCGCGGAATGCTTTTTCCAGCGCCTCGCGCCCCAGCGGCTTGGCCTGCTGGGCGAATTCGCCATCCTTGATCGTGCCAAAGCGCGCCTTGACCAGCAGCGGCTGCGCGCCGGTATAGGCGATGCGATTGCCGCTGCCGCTGTCATCGCGGGCGACCGTGTAGGCGAAGTCCATTTTTTCGCCATCCTGTTCCACCGTCGCCAGGCAGCCACGTATCTTGTGCGAGGAGGCGTAACCGGCTTCTTTCACATCGTGCAGGCTCATTCTTGACGGATTCTCCAGCCTGGCCGAATTGAGCATGCGCGTCACCGCCGACTGCGTATCGGCGGCCTCGCAGGCGGGAACGGAATTGCCGCTGACGACATACCAGACCATGCCGGCCAGCGCCAGTGGCGCGATGATCAGCCAGGCCAGGCGCGAGCCTGGAAACAGGCCTTCGAGGATCACGCCGCGCACGTCCTTCTTGTGTTTTTTCACGCGCGCCATGGTGTGCTCGACGATGCGCCTGGCCTCGTCGCTGCCGCCGGCGCGCACGCGCTGCGTGATCATTGTCAACTGCGCGCGCGGCAGCACGCCCGAATACACCATCCAGGTCAGCGCCTCGCCTGGCGTGGGCAGCAGCACATTGCCGGGCAGGTGATCCAGCGCGAACTGGTACTGCTGCTGCGTAAGCACCGCCTCGTCGCGCAGCACATCGAGCGACTCCAGATTCAAGGTCGCCACCAACTGGTTCAGGATGGCCAAACGCTGTTCCAGTTCCGCGCCGCTGTAGTTGCGCAGCACGCTTTGCGACAGGCTCATCAGGTCATCCGAGGTGACGATCTGGCGCCGGTACAACCACATCAAGGCATCGGCCAGTGGTGTGTTCGCGGCCAGTTGCGGCAAGTCGGCATGCGCCAGCGCCTGCTCGCGCTGCCGGCGCGTGAGCAGTTTCAAGGCATGCAGCGTGTCGATTGAGGTCAGTGTGTCGTTTGTCATCGGAACCAGATTGATCGGGATGGCAAACCTTACAATAAAACCGTATTTCCACTACGCACTATTGACCGCGCGCCTGCTGCAGCTCTTCCGCAAATTGCGGTGTCACCGACCAGCCCTTGCCGCCAGTAACGCGCTGGAAGGTGAAGTCGCCCTGCTGCAGCACCGACCAGGCCAGCACTGTCGTGCCCACAGGGGACGCCAGGTCATTACGGGCCAGCAGCAGGCGGCAGGAAACTTCGCCGGGCGCGACCTCCTTGCATGGACCCAGCGGTTCGATATCGCCAATTTCGCGGTAGTGCTGCGGTGACAGCAGCGCGGCAAGATCGGGATGGAACAGCGGCTTGCCGCGCAGGGCGTCCATGCCGGCCAACATTGCGGTCAGCAAGGCCTCCCGCCCGACGGGCTGGCCCTGCGCGGCAAAGCCGCCATGCCAGGCGAGGTGGCCAAAACGCGCTTGCACGATGCCCGCATGCGCGTGGTCGTATTCCAGGCGGCTTCTGCGGCGGCCTTCCACGCGGGTAATGGTCCAGCCGAATTGCATCGGCTTGCCGTTCTGGCTGACGGTGGCCAGGCAGCCACGGGTTTTTTGCGACCAGGAATAGCCGGCCTGCCTGATGTTGTCCAGGATGAATTTGCCGTCGCTGACCGAGGCCACGGTTTCCCTGGCGTCACAGCGCGGTACGGCATAGCTGCTGAACCAGTACCAGGCCAGGCCGGCAAGCAGCACGGCGGCCAGCGTCAGCCAGCTCCAGGGGCTGATCGGCGCATTGTGGTCGGGCGTGGCAAGGCCGGTGGGGATGGTCATGGCGGAAGGGGGCGTGACAGTCAAAAGGGAAACGGGCCGGGGCGGATGCATCCGCGCCGGCCCGCCGTCTGGTCGCTAGTCGACGATCAGTGTTTCAAACCGCGCCAGCCGATATCGCGGCGGTACTGCGCGCCGTCGAAATGGATTTTTTCCACGGTTTCATACGCCTGCTTCTGCGCCATCCTGACGCTGTCGCCCAGGCCGACCACGCACAGCACGCGCCCGCCATTGGTCACCAGGCGCTCGCCCTCGATGCGGGTGCCCGCATGGAAGGTCACCGAGTCATGCGTTTCGGCAGGGATGTCGCCAATCGGCGTGCCCTTGACCGGATCGTCCGGGTAGCCGGCGGCGGCCATCACCACGCCCACTGCCGTGCGGCGGTCCCATTCCAGCTCCACCGTGTCGAGCGTGCCGTTGACGGCGTGTTCCATCACGGTGACCAGGTCCGTTTTCAGGCGCGCCATGATGGGCTGGGTTTCCGGGTCGCCCATGCGGCAGTTGAATTCGAGGGTCTTGGGCGTGCCCTTGTCGTCGATCATCAGGCCGGCGTACAAAAAGCCCGTGAAGGTGATGCCGTCTTTCGCCATGCCGGTAATCGTCGGCACGATGATCTCGCGCATCACGCGCGCATGCATGGCCGGCGTGACGATCGGCGCCGGCGAATAGGCGCCCATGCCGCCCGTGTTCGGGCCCTGGTCGTGGTCTTTCAGGCGCTTGTGGTCCTGGCTGGTGGCCAGCGGCAGGATGTTCTTGCCGTCGCACATGACGATAAAGCTGGCTTCTTCGCCAGCCAGGAATTCTTCGATCACGATGCGCGCGCCGGCGTCGCCGAACTGGTTATCCGCCAGCATATTGTCGACCGCCTGGTGCGCTTCTTCCAGGGTCAATGCCACCACCACGCCCTTGCCGGCAGCCAGGCCGTCGGCCTTGATGACGATCGGTGCGCCCATGCTGTCGATATAGGCGTGCGCCGGCGCCACTGCCGAAAACGTCTGGTAGGCGGCGGTCGGGATGCCGTGGCGCTGCATGAAGGCCTTGGCGAAATCCTTGGAAGACTCCAGCTGCGCCGCTTCCTTCGTCGGGCCGAAGATCTTCAGGCCGCGCGAGCGGAACAGGTTGACGATGCCGGCGGCCAGCGGCACTTCCGGTCCGACCACGGTCAGGCTGATATGTTCCTGCTGAACGAAATCGGCCAGCAATTGCGGGTCGCTGATGTCGAGATTGACCAGGCGCGCATCGCGCGCGGTGCCGCCGTTGCCCGGAGCGACATACACCATCTGTATGCGTTCGGACTGGGCCAGTTTCCAGGCCAGGGCGTGTTCGCGGCCGCCAGAGCCGACTACCAGAATTTTCATAGGGACCGTTCGTTCAGTGTGGGGTTGCAGGGCGGAGGAAACCGCCCTTGAGTGCGTGTATTTAATTCTCGATCAGGGCGTTGGTGAAGACTTCCTGCACGTCGTCGAGCAGCTCCAGCGCATCGATCAGCTTCTGCATCTTGACCGCATCGTCGCCCGAGTACACGGTTTCGGTGGCCGGTTTCATGATGACTTCGGCCACTTCAGCCTTGAAGCCGGCCGCTTCCAGCGCTTCCTTGACGGCGGCGAAATCGTGCACCGGGGTCACCACTTCGAAGCCGCCTTCTTCATCGGCGATCACGTCGTCGGCGCCCGCTTCCAGCGCCGCTTCCATCAGCTTGTCTTCGTCGGTGCCCGGCGCAAACAGCAGCTGGCCGCAATGCTGGAACATGAAGGCGACCGAGCCTTCATTGCCCATGTTGCCGCCGTTCTTGTTGAAGGCGTTGCGTACTTCGGCCACCGTGCGCACCTTGTTGTCGGTCATGCATTCGACGATGACGGCCGCGCCGCCCACGCCGTAGCCTTCGTAGCGCACTTCTTCGTAGTTGGCGCCGTCGACGCCGCCGCTGCCGCGGTTGATCGCGCGCTGCACGTTATCTTTCGGCATATTGGCGTCGGCCGCCTTGTCCACCGCCAGGCGCAAGCGCGGATTGGTGATGGCGTCGGCGCCGCCCATGCGGGCTGCGACCGTGATTTCCTTGATCAGGCGCGTCCAGATTTTGCCGCGCTTGGCATCCGTGGCAGCCTTTTTATGCTTGATGTTGGCCCATTTGCTATGTCCTGCCATGTCGAATCTTCCTTAGACGGGTGTTCAATTGTGGCCGACATTTTAGCATAGTGGCACCTTGCGCCGCCGCCAGCCCCGGTCATGAAGCCGACATATTGTGTTGCTAAAGTGACGCGCTTTCGGGTTACTTTGGGGAAGAAAATCATGGCAAGTCAGATCAACAGGCGTCAATTCCTGAAACTGGGCGGCTTTATCACCGTTTCCGTGGCCACCGCCGGGCTGACCGCCTGCGGCAGCAGTGACTACAGCGATGCCGGCGTGCCGCTCGCCAGCGGCAGCGACTGGAAGTTCCCGCAGAGCGTGGCCTCCGGCGATCCGCGCCCGGACAGCGCCATGCTGTGGACGCGCGTGGTACCCGCCAGCCTGGACGCGGTGGCGCCGGCGCCAGCCTTCGCTGGCGAAGTGGCGGTGCGCCTGATCGTCAGCGCCACCGACAATACGGCCTCGCTGGGCAGCAACAAGGCTTTGACGGGCACCACTATCGTCGACGCCAAGCTGCCCCTGAAGAGCGACTTCGACAACACCCTGCGCCACAAGGTCACCGGCCTGCAGCCGGGCCAGACGTATTTCTACCAGTTCATCGCCGGCGACGTGCGCTCGAACGTGGGCCGCTTCAGGACGGCGCCGGCCGCCAGCGCCGATGTGGCGCAGCTGCAGTTTGCCTACCTGACCTGCCAGGACTGGAGCATCAACCACTGGGGCGCGCTCGGCCATATCGCCGCCAACGAGTCGCTCGACTTTATCGTCCACCTGGGCGACTACATCTACGAAACAGTCGGCGAAGCGTTCCAGAGCGGCGCCGTGGAAAGCCGCCACGACCAGCTGAAACTGCCGGACGGCACGTACAAGAACGGCAGCAGCGGCGCCAAATACGCCACCACCACCGCCGACTACCGCTACCTGTACAAGAAATACCGCACCGATAGCCGCCTGCAGGCCGTGCACGAGCGCTTTGCCTTTATCGCCGTGTGGGACGACCACGAATTCACCGACGACGCCTGGCAGGATGCGTCCACCTATGAGGGCATCGTGGCGGCCGACGGCAGCGACCTGCACCAGCCGGCTCGCCGGCGCAGCGCCAACCAGGCCTGGTTCGAATACATGCCGGCCGACGTCACGTTCGACGCGAGCGCGACGACGTTCCAGAATATCCAGATCTACCGTGACTTCCAGTTCGGCAAGCTGATGCAGCTCATCATGACGGACGAGCGCCTGTACCGCGCCGACCATGCGATTCCCGAAGCGTCGCTCAATCCCGCCACCGGCAAGGCGCTGGGCAGCGTCGGCAGCCGCTACCTGGTGCCGCAGCAGCTGTTCGACAGCGTGGAAGCGCAGAAGATGGCGGCTGCGACGAAAGCCGGCGCCGACGCCCTGGGCGCGGTTGGCATGCTGGGCGCCACCCAGCGCGAATGGTGGAAGACCAGAATGAAAGCGGCCACCTCGACCTGGAAGCTGTGGGGCAATGAAGTCTCGCTGCTGCGCATGGGGTTGAATGGCGTCGATGCGATCGCCACGCTGGTTGCGCTGAGTGCCATGTCGAACGTGGGTGCGGCGATCGCTTCGACCTTGCCGCTGGTCGGCGGCAGCGTGCCATTGGCGTGCGCCATCGTGGCCGCATCGACGGCTGGTGCTTCCACATCGGTCGCGCAGGCGGCGGCCATCGCCATTGCCGGCGCCGGCAGCAATGCCACGGCGCAGGGCGCGGCCGCCGCTGGCGCGGGCCTCTCCGCCGCGCAGGCCGGCATCACCGTGGCGGCGTTCAACAGCGGCTCGCCGACGGCCGCCGCGCAGGTGATCGCATTTGGCTGGATCAAGCCCGATGTGCAGGCCAGGCAGGCGGAATCGACCTTCGTGAAAAACTCCGGCAAAGCCGCCTCGCTGGCGCCGTTCTTTACCCGCTTCCTGCTCAACTGCGACCAGTGGGATGGCTACAACAGCGAGCGCAAGGCGCTGATGGCGCATTTGAAAACCAATGCGATTGGCAATGTGGTGGCGCTGACGGGCGATATCCACGCGTTCTTTGCCGGCACCGTCAGTGACGATTTCGATGCAAGCGGCGGCGGCACGCCGGTAATGGTGGACCTGGTATCGGCCGGCATCAGCTCCGATTCCTTCTTCAGCTACCTCAAATCGGCGGCCGCTGCGCTGGGCGATATCGGCACGCTGGTCAGCTATCCGCTGGCCATTCCCGTGCCCGGCGTCGGCACCGTCAACCTCGATATCAACCTGCTCGACTACACCATGGGCAAGGCGGCGCCGACGGTGGACAGCCTGCTGGAACAGCTGCGCGTGCAGCTGCGCGGCGCCTTGGCGGCCAAGGGCGTGCCGGAAGCGCAGCTCGACGCCACTGTCACGGCGGTGCAGGCGGGCTTGAAAGCGAGTACGGACTTCAGCGGCACCCTGCTGGGCCTGGCGCAGCAGCTGTCTGGTTTGGGCAATAATCCGTGGATCAAGCACCTGAACACGGATGCGCAGGGCTATACGGTGGTCACGCTCACGCCGGGCAAGCTGGTGGCGCAGTTCAAGCAGGTCAACAAGCTGATCGGCACGGCCGCGCCGGCGAACGTGATTGCGCGGGTGACCACGGCGACCGTCACGGCCGGAACGGCGGCGGTGGTGGTGGCGTAGGCAGGGCAGGTCGGGTTAGCGCTCCGCGCGTAACCGGACAACATTGCTGGCCTGGGCCGGTGGTGGCGTCGGATTGCGGCCTGCGGCCTGATCCGACCTGCCCGACCTACGCGGTCTGCGGGATTTTTGCCTTACAATCTGGTCATGAGCACCAGCCCCGCCGCCCCGTCTTCCATCTCCCGCTCCGTCTACCTCGGTGGCCTGGCCATCGCGGTGGGCGGGGCGGTGCTGTTTTCCACCAAGGCCATCGTTGCCAAGCTGCTGTACCGCTACCAGATCGATGCGGTGACGGTAATCGCCTTCCGCATGATCTTTTCCCTGCCCGTGTTTGCCGTCATTGCCTGCTGGCAGATGCGCACCGAGCCGCCGCTGGCGTGGCGCGACCGCTGGCAGCTGGTGGGTCTCGGCCTGGTCGGTTACTACCTGTCCAGCTACTTCGACTTTCTCGGGCTGCAATATATT
>NZ_DAMAGB010000049.1:0-51342 GCF_031995485.1 Janthinobacterium sp. | reverse complement strand
TGACAAATCGGCCGACGCCATTTTGCTGCTGCGCGACGAGCATATCGCCGAAGCCAACCCGGCCGCCGTGGCCCTGTTCCAGTGCGAAGACCGGCAGCGCCTGCTGGGGCGCCGCCTGAGCGACTTTTCACCGCTGCGCCAGCCGGACGGCGAGTTGTCGGCCGTGCTCGATACGCAGATGGCGGCGCAGGCACACCAGGACGGCAACCGGCGCTACGAATGGCGCTACCTGACCTGCCTGGGCGACTTGTTCTGGGGCGAGGTGCTGCTGACCTCCGTCACGCTCGATCACAGCTATGTGTTTTATGCCGTGGTGCGCGATATTTCCGCGCGCAAGCTGGCCGAGCGTTCGCTGCACTTGGCGGCGCAGGTGGTCGAGCATGCGCGCGAAGCCATCGTCGTCATGGACCAGCAGCAAAACGTGATCAGCATGAATCCGGCCTACAGCGAGAGCAGCGGTTTTCGCCTGGAAGACCTGCGCGGCCGGCCCTTCGGCCTGCAAACCGTGCCGGAGCAGGCATGGGACGCGGTGCAGCGCGACGGCCACTGGCAGGGCGAGATCCAGGCGCCGCGCAAGGCGGGGGCACCGTATCCGGCCTGGCTGTCGCTGACCGCCATCCGCGACTACCTGGGCCAGAGCGGCAACTACCTGGCCATCCTGATGGATATCAGCGAGCGCAAGAAAAGCGAGGAGCAGACGCGCCACCTGGCCGAGCACGATTTCCTGACCGACCTGCCGAACCGCGTGCTGCTGCTGGACCGGCTGTCGCTGGCGCTGGCGGCGGCGCGGCGCAAGCTGCACATGCTGGCCGTGCTGTACCTCGACCTCGACCATTTCAAGCATATCAACGACAGCATGGGCCACCATGTGGGCGACCTGCTGCTCAAGGAAGTGGCGCGGCGCCTGGTGCGCTGCGTGCGCGGCGTCGATACGGTCAGCCGCCATGGCGGCGACGAATTCGTCATCCTGCTGGCCGAGGTGGGCGGCGCCGACCAGGCGGCCCACGTGGCGGCCAGCGTGCTGCAGGCCGTCACCCAGGTCTACCAGCTGGGCGAATACGAGCTGCATGTCTCGGCCTCGATCGGCGTGGCCGTGTTTCCCGGCGATGGCGACACCATCGACAACCTGATACATAACGCCGATATCGCCATGTACCACGCCAAGAGCCGGGGCCGCGACAACTTCCAGTTTTTTAACGCCGACATGAATGCGCAGATACTGGAACGCTCGCGCCTGGAAAGCGACTTGCGCGCCGCGCTGGGCCAGGATCAGTTCATGCTGGAATTCCAGCCCGTGATCGACATCGCCAGCGGCGCGGTAATCGCCTGCGAAGCGCTGCTGCGCTGGCGCCACCCGCAGCTGGGCCGGCTGTTGCCCGAGCGCTTCATGGCTGTCGCCGAAGAGTGCGGCCTGATGATGCAGATCGGCAACTGGGTGCTGCGCCAGGCCTGCCGGCGCGCCCGCGCCTGGCACGACGCCGGCCAGTTGCTGTCGGTGTCGGTCAACCTGTCCGCCGCGCAATGCATGCAGAACAGCCTGCTGCACAGCGTGCAGGACGCGCTGCAGGCATCGGGCTTGCCACCCGCTTGCCTGGAGCTGGAAGTGACGGAAACCATTCTGATGAAGGGCGGCGCGCACCTGGCCGGCATGCTGGCGCAACTGCGCGCGCTGGGTGTCAGCGTCAGCATCGACGACTTCGGCACCGGCTACTCGCGCCTGGCCACCCTGCGCCAGTATCCGGTCGACAAACTCAAGATCGACCCCTCGTTCCTGCAGGGCGACGACACCTCGGTGGCCGCCACCATCATCGCCATGGGCCGCCAGCTGCAGGTCAGGGTGATTGCCGAAGGCGTGGAAACGGCGCAGCAGCTGAGCTACCTGCAGGCGCAGGGCTGCGACCAGTACCAGGGCCGCCTGGCCAGCGCGCAGGTCGAGGGCAGCGCGCTGGCGGCCTTGCTGGCCTAGCGGATATTACCCAGCAGCTTGATGCGCGCCACCACCTGCCCATGATCGGACGCCTGCGGCAGCGCCTGCAGCAAGTGGTCGTTCACATACAGCACGTCCTGCACCGCGCCAATCGCGCGCGGCGAGGCGGGGTGGAAGTGCTCGGAAACAAGGATATGGTCGATCGTCATGTAGGTACTGTCGTGCACGTTCGTGTAGCCCACGTGGCGCAGGTAATCCTGGCGCAGCTGGATCGCGTTGCAGTCGTACAGGCGCTCACGCATTTCCGGCAGGTCAACCCCTGGCGCGCACGGGGCGCCGGCGCCCATCACGATCGAGGTGGTGACGGCGCTGGCGATATCGTTGAAGTCGCCCAGCACGATGCAGGGGCGGCCGCTGCGGCCCAGGTCGCTGACCAGCACGCGCAGCGCCACCGCTTCGGCGCCGCGCCGCTGCAGCGAGCGCAGGTTGGCCAGCGCATAGCTGCGCGCGTCGCCGCCATCGCCATGGCGGTAGTCGGGCCGGCGCGATTTCAGGTGCACCACCAGCACATCGGTGACCTGGCCGCCCGGCAGAATCACCTGCGCATGCAGCGGCGGCCGCGCAAAGCGCGACAGGGTGGCGTCGTGGGCATCGCCGTCGGCCGGCATCGCCACGCCGGCCGGAAAGTCGGCATACGCCATGCTGGGGCCGGCCAGCGGCAGGCGCGACACCAGCGCCACGGTGGGCAACAGCCGTTCCGGGCCGTCGGGCGCATCGTAGCCGGCCTGCACCGCCTCGCGGTAATGGCGCGTGCGCGACAGCACGTCGCGCAGCGCCGCCTGCGAAAATACTTCTTGGAAACCGATCACGTCGGCACCCAGCAGATCGATCTGGCGCGCCGTCCAATCCGCCTTGGCATCGTATTGTTCCGGGCTTAATGGCTCCAGGTTGTCATACAGTTTGGCCCCCGGCGGGGCAAGATTACAGACATTGAAGGTGGCAAAGCGTATTTCTTCCTGCATAATTAGCACTCCTCACTGAACGATCAGCGTATCACGCATGGCTAAAAAAGAGCATATTTCAGAAACGCAGGCGACGCAGCTGCTGCGCAAGCACCAGGTTGCCTTCGAAGAAAAGCCGTATCCGTACGAAGAACACGGCGGCACCAGCGTCTCGGCGCGCGAACTGGGCGTGCCCGAACACGAGGTCATCAAGACGCTGGTGATGCAGGACGAGGCGGCCAAGCCGCTGATCGTGCTGATGCATGGCGACTGCAAGGTGTCGACCAAGAACCTGGCGCGCGCCATCGGCTGCAAGTCGGTCGAGCCGTGCAAGCCCGAGGTGGCGCAGCGCCATTCCGGCTACATGATCGGCGGCACCTCGCCGTTCGGCACCAAAAAGGCGATGCCGGTGTATGTCGAGGAAAGCATTCTGGCCTTGCCGCGCATCTATATCAATGGCGGGCGGCGCGGCTTTCTCGTGGCGCTGGCGCCACAGGTGCTGCTTGATGTGCTCAACGCCAGGCCCGTGCACTGCGCCTTGCAGGATTAAGGAAATGCGCCAGCGCCCTGTCTTTGCCACGGGCGCTGGTGTATATTCTGCTGCGCCGGCCTTGACGCCGGTAGCATAAACATAATTAAGGGAAGAAATGAATCCAGTAGTCACAACCTTGGCAATGACAGTGGCCGCTTACTTGCTCGGCTCGATCTCGTTTGCCGTGGTGATGAGCAAGGTGTACGGCATTGCCGATCCGCGGACCTATGGCTCGAAAAATCCGGGCGCCACCAACGTGCTGCGCAGCGGCAACAAGGGCGCCGCCATCATGACCCTGCTGGGCGACGGCGCCAAGGGCTGGCTGGCGGTGTTCCTGGCCCAGCACTTTGCGTTCGACCTGGGCGTGGACGAGACCGCCGTGGCGCTGGTCGCCATCGCCGTGTTCCTCGGCCACCTGTGGCCCGTGTTCTTCCGCTTTATCGGCGGCAAGGGCGTGGCCACGGCGCTGGGCGTGCTGCTCGGCATCAACCCGTGGCTGGGCCTGGCCACGCTGGCCACCTGGCTGATCATCGCCTACGCGTTCCGCTATTCGTCGCTGGCGGCGCTGGTGGCGGCCCTGTTCGCACCGTTCTACTACGGCCTGCTGTTCGGCGTCGATGCGATTTTGCTGTCGGTGGTGGTGATGAGCGTGCTGCTGGCGTATCGCCACAGCCAGAATATCGCCAATTTGCTGTCGGGCAAGGAAAGCAAGATCGGCGCTAAAAAGGAGGCGGCCAAGGCGGCCGCAAAGAAAAAGTAATGCCTTGATATTGGCCGGCCCGCACGCATATGCTTTGCTTGCGGCGCCGCGCGGTGCGGCCGCCACCGACTCGCGCAAAGGCTGCCTCATGACCACTTCCGTCTCCACTCCCGCTACCCCCACTCCCGTCCGTATCGATTTCGTTTCCGACGTTTCCTGCCCCTGGTGCGTGATCGGCCTGAAATCGCTGGAGCAGGCGCTCGACAAACTGCAGGACACGGTCGCCGCCGACATTCACTTCCAGCCGTTCGAGCTGAACGCCAACATGGCGCCCGAAGGCCAGGACATCGGCGAACATATCGCCGAAAAATACGGTTCCACCCCGGAACAGATGGCGCAATCGCGCGAAGCGATCCGCGCGCGTGGCGAAGCGCTGGGCTTTACCTTCTCGATGGACAAGCGCGGCCGCATCTACAACACCTTTGACGCGCATCGCCTGCTGCACTGGGCCGAACTGGCGGGACGCCAGCGCGAACTGAAAATGGCGCTGTTCGACGCGTATTTCACGCAGGGCCAGGACCCGTCCTCGCACGAGGTGCTGTTGAAAGCGGTGGCCGACGCCGGCCTCGATGCCGATACGGCCGCCGAGGTGCTGTCGTCTGGCCAGTTTGCCGACGAGGTGCGCGCGCGCGAGCAGTTCTACCAGCAGAACGGCATCAGTTCGGTGCCGGCCATTATCATCAACGAGCGCCACCTGATTTCGGGTGGCCAGCCACCGGAAGTGTTCGAGCAGGCTTTGCGCCAGATCATCGCGCAAGGCTAAGTTTCTCCTGTGCACCAATGGCGCGCGCCATTCCTTGATAATTAAGCTACACTCCCCTTTCACAGGAGGATAGCCGAATGCCTACAGCAACCTGGAATGGCGCCGTTATTGCGCAAGCGATCAGCGATCAGGTACAGATCGTTGAAAACAATGTGTATTTCCCTCTCTCTGCCGTAGCGCCCGAATACCTGCGCGCCAGCGGCCACCAGACGACCTGTCCCTGGAAGGGCATCGCCAGCTATTACGACCTGGTGGTCGATGGCAAGGTCAACGAAAACGCCGCCTGGTATTACCCGCAGCCCAAGGAAGAAGCGCGGCAGATCGCCGGCCATGTCGCCTTCTGGCGCGGCGTGGTGGTCGACCGCTAAGCCCGTCCTGTATTACCTTCCTGTCACTTCGAAAGCAGACGATGGATCTACGCCTCGCCGTGTATCAACTCGCCGCCAGCAATCAGCTGGACGCCGCGCAAACCCGGCAATTGCAGGACCTGGCCGGCTTTCAGCGCGAGCCGCGCAGCCTCGCATACTGGCTGCCGCGCGGCGTGGCCGTGCTGGCGGCAGCGCTGCTGGGAATGGGCCTGATTTTCTGGGTCGCCGCCAACTGGGAAGACCTGGGCCGCACCGGCCGTTTCGCGCTGATCCAGGCCGTGTTCGTCCTCGCCTGCCTGGGCGCGTTGGTCTTTTCCGCCGCGCGCGCGCCGCTGCTGCTGATCGCCATGCTGGCCATCGGCGGCCTGTTTGCGTATTTTGGCCAAACCTACCAGACCGGCGCCGATCCGTGGCAGCTGTTTGCCGTCTGGGCCGTGCTGGCGCTGCCGCTGTGCCTGGTCGCGCGCAGCGATGTGCTGTGGACGCCATGGATGCTGGTGCTGGCCACCGGCATCACCTTGTGGATGCAGGCCCATGCCCGCCACAGCTGGCTGATACGCGCCGACGATATCGATATCCTGCTGACGGGCTGGGTGGCGCTGCTGGCCGCCTGCGCACTGGTGTCGCCGCTGCTGGCGCGCTGGACGGGCACCGGACCGTGGCCGCTGCGCCTGGGCCTGGTGCTGGCCGTGATCATGATTGCCGGCTCGGGCCTGAGCGCGCTGTTCGGCAGCGATATCGCGTCGCCGTACTGGGCCGCCCTGGGTGTGCTGGTGCTGGCCGCCGGCCTGCTGCTGACGCGCCAGGTGTTTGATGTGTTCGGCCTGTCCGCGGTGGCGCTCGGCATCGATATCCTGCTGGTGTGTGGCCTGGCGTCACGCCTGTTTGACAATGGCAACGATGCGGTCGGCGCCATGCTGCTGCTGGGCCTGTCCGCCGCCATTTTGCTGGCGCTGACGGTGCAGGGCATCTTGTGGCGTACGCGCCGGGAGGCACCATAATGATTGCAAAAGCCGATGCGCTGGACGCGCTGATCCAGGACGCCGCCGCTGCCGGCGTGATCCCTGCCAAGGTCACACGGCCCGAGCAGGATGTGCGGCCTTGGCCGATTGTCCTGATGAGCGCTTTGGGCGCCTGGCTGGCGGCGCTGCCGCTGGTGCTGGCGCTCGGTTTCATGCTGGGCAGTTTCCTGGAAAAAGGCGGCGGCACGTATATCGTGGCGATCCTCGCCCTGGGCGTGGCCGTACTGCTGATCCGGCCGCGCGGCGTATCGCTGTTTGTCGAGCAGCTGGGCGTGCCCTGCGTGCTGGTCGGCGGCGGCCTGCTCGGCTACGCGCTGTTTCGCGACATGGACGACCAGCTGGCCGCGCTGGCGCTCAGCGCCGTCAGCCTGGCCTTGGCCGCCATCCTGCCGCGCGACTGGCTGCGCGTGTTGCTGGGCGTGGTGGCCTGCGGCCTGCTGGCGCTGGGCAGCGTCGGCTCGCACTACAGCTGGTCGTACGGCAACGATTCGGCCACCCTGTACCTGGCCTGGATGCTGGCGCTGGGCATCTGGCTCGGCGCGCACTGGCTGCAAAAAAATGTGTATGGCGATGGCCGCGGCGCGCCAGTGGCGGCGTATATCGAATCGGTCTCGACCGGCTGGGTGCTGGCCATCCTGCTGGGCCTGATCAGCTGGTCCGGCAAGACTTTCATGATGAGCGCCACCGTCGGTGACGGCCTGATGAGCGACCTCGCCAACGAACTGGCCACCCGCCATGGCGGCAGCTGGTATGCGCAATGGCTGCCGGTGCTGTCGGTGGCGATGGTCGTCGCGGCCGCCTTCTGGATGCAGCGCCGCTGGCCGTCCCTGCGCCAGCTGCCGGCCGCCGGCGTGGCGCTGGTGCTGGCGGCGCTGGCCTGGTTTCTGCCCGCGCTCGGTCCCGTGCTGCTGGTGCTGGCGTTCTGCGTCACCAGCGCGCGCCTGCGCGTGGCGGTGGCGGCCGGCGTGGCGGCGGCTTGGGTAATCGGCAGCTTTTATTATCTGCTGGCCTGGCCCTTGGCGACCAAGGCGCTGGTGCTGGCCGCCGCCGGCCTGGTGCTGGGCGTGCTGTCGTGGCTGGCCACGCGCGGCGCCTTGCTGAAGCTGGCCGACCAGCCCGCCGGTGCGCTGGCCAGCCATCCACGCGCGGCCAGGGCCGGCCTGCTGGCGGGACTGCTGCTGGTGCTGGTGGTGGCCAATGGCGCCATCTGGCAGAAGGAGCAACTGATCGCCAAAGGTGAACCTGTCTTCATTCCGCTGGCGCCGGCCGACCCGCGCTCGCTGATGCAGGGCGACTTCATGCGCCTGAACTTTCTCGGCTTCACGGCTTTCGAGGATCTCGACAGCCTGGACCGCCGCACGGCGCGGCCCCATGTGGTGCTGCTGCGCGACGCGCGCGGCGTGGCCACGGTGCAGGGGCGCGACGATGGCAAGCCGCTGGCGCCCGGCGCCTTGCGCATGGAGCTGACGCCGAAAGACGGCCGCTGGGTGCTGGTCACGGACGCCTGGTTCTTCAGGGAAGGCGAGGCCGAGCGCTGGGAAAAAGCCCGCTTTGGCGAGTTCCGCGTGATGCCGGATGGGCGTGCCTTGCTGGTGGGCATGCGCGGCGAAAACCTGGAGCGGCTGTAGCGAAAAGCGCGCGGTATTGCCGGGCTGTCCTGTAAAATTTCCGAATGGATAATATTACACATTCGGTGATCGGCCTTGGCGTGGGCGAGCTGCTGCACCGCAGCCTGCCGCCCGAGCCGCAGGAAGCTCCCCAGCGCACGCGGCGCGCCCTGTTCCTGTTTACGGCCTGGTTTGCCAGCAATGCGCCCGACCTCGACCTGTTCCTGACGCGGCTGCTGCCGCGCCCGTTCGGCTATATGCTGCACCATCGCGGCCATACGCACACCTTGCTGCTGGCGATACCGCAGGCGCTGCTGTTGCTGGCCCTGCTGTGGCTGCTGTGGCCCGGCGCGCGCCGCCTGCTGGGGGGCAGCCAGCCGGCGCGCATCGGCCTGGCCGCCTGCCTGCTGCTGGGCTTCTGCCTGCACATGGGCATGGATTTTTTGAATTCCTACGGCCGGCATCCGTTCTATCCGTTCGACAACCGCTGGCTGTTCGGCGACATGGTCTTTATTGTCGAACCCATGTTCTGGGTGCTGCTGGGCGTGCCCGTGATAATGGCGCTGCGCACCAGGCTGCTCAAAAGCGTGCTGCTGGCCGGGCTGGCGGCGGCCCTGTGCTACTTCACCTATAAACAGTATCTGTCGCCGGTGGCGCTGGGCGTGTTGCTGGCGCTGGGCGTGGGCCTGGCCGTGCTGCAACAGCGCGCAGGGCCATACGGACGCCATGCCTTGCTGCTGGGCTTTGCGCTGGCCGCCACCTTTATCGGCGTGCAGGGTACGGCGTCGAACCTGGGGCGCGCCCGCATCGAGGCGGCGCTGCAGAAAATCGACCCCGGCACGCGCGTGTGGGACGTGTCGATGACGGCATTCCCCAGCCATCCGCTGTGCTGGATTTATGTCTCGCTCGACAGCAAGACGGACGCCTATACCCTGCGACGCGGCATGCTGAGCCTGTTGCCGGCCAGTTTGGCGCCAGCCGCGTGTCCGGCCGGCCTGGCCGAGTCCGGCGATGGCGGCGGCCGGCTGGCGCCCGGCATCCTGGTTACGGCGCAGGCCTCGGGCAGCCTGGACGCCCTGCGTGCGCTGCAATCGAGCAACTGCTATGTCGACGCCTGGCTGCGCTTTGCACGCATGCCGAAAATCGGCGATGGCAAGCTGACCGACGTGCGCTTCAACCCGGACCTGCAGGACAATTTCACCACCGTCCAGCTGCAGCAGTTCAGCGGCCGGCCGTGTCCGGATTATGTGCCGGGCTGGGACCGTCCCCGTGCAGACATGCTGGGGCTATCGAAATAGCCTTTTAGTTGCCTTGCGGCAAAAATACGTCGTGCCTTTCTACTCAAGGGGTCCTGTGCATGAGATAATTGCCAATTCGGCATGAATGCCTGGCTAGACATGGAACCATCTTGGAAGAGCAGCACGCCTTACCGTATTTGCGAGAAACCCTGCTGTTTCTTGCCCTGGCCGGTATCTTCATTCCGCTCTTGCAGCGCCTGCGCGTCAACCAGGTGCTGGGCTTTCTGGCCGTCGGCGCGCTGTTCGGCCCGTATGGCTTCGGCCTGTGGGCTGGCGAGGTCACCTGGCTGACGTATTTTTCGTTTGTCCGCGCCGAACAGGTCAGCGGCCTGGCCGAGCTGGGCGTGATGTTCTTGATGTTCATGATCGGGCTGGAGCTGTCGACCGAGCGGCTGTGGGCGCTGCGGCGCTGGGTGTTTGGCGCTGGCGTGGGGCAGGTGGGCGTGAGCGCCTGCCTGATCGGCGCGGTGGCGTATTACTTTGGCCTGTCGCTGGAAGCGGCCATCGTGCTGGGCCTGGTGCTGTCGCTGTCGTCCACCGCCGTGGTGATGCAGTTGCTGACCGACCAGCGCACGCTGCAAACGCCTGCTGGCCAGGCCGGGTTTTCCATATTGATGTTCCAGGATCTGATGGTAGTGCCGTTGTTCATTTTGATCGACGTGTTTGCCAGCGGCCATAGCGAAGAGCTGGCCTACCTGCTCAGCTTTGCCGCCGTCAAATCGGCCGGCGCCATTTTGCTGATCTATCTGCTGGGCCGCCGCGTGATCCGTCCGCTGTTCCAGTTCTTCGTCAAGAAGCACCAGCCCGATGTGTTCATGGCATTGACCCTGCTCAGCACCCTGGGCATCGCCGGACTGACTTACCTGGCTGGCCTGTCGATGGCGCTGGGCGCCTTGCTGGCCGGGCTGCTGCTGGCGGAGACGGAATTTCGCCACGAAGTGGAAGTGACGATCGAGCCGTTCAAGGGCTTGCTGATGGGCCTGTTTTTCATGTCGGTCGGCATGCAGATCGATGTGCGCGAAATCATCCGGTCGCCCGTCTGGATCCCGCTGGCGGTGCTGTCGCTGTTTGCCGTCAAGACGCTGGTCACCGGCGTGATTTTCCGCTTCGGCGGCTTTCACTGGGGCCGCGCGGTGGAGTCGGGCGTGCTGCTGGGGCAGGGCGGCGAGTTCGCCTTTATCGTGGCCGCCTATGCGCTGGGCAAGAAGCTGATCGCGCCGGAAGTGGCGCAGTTCGTGATGCTGGTGGTGGGCCTGAGCCTGTTTGCCACGCCGGCGCTGGCCAGGGCCGCGCGTGGTTTTGGCAGCTGGTGGGACCGGCGCCATCACCATCAGCTGGCCGACCTGGCCACTGGCGCCGCGCCGCCGGCCGGCACCGTCATCATCGCCGGCTTCGGCCGCGTGGGCCAGCTGCTGGCCAAGGTGCTGACGGAACAGGACATCAGCTATGTGGCGGTCGAAAACGATGCGCGCCTGGTGACCACCCTGCATCCGCGCGGCTTTCCCGTGTATTTCGGCGACGCCTCGCGCGCCGAACTGCTGCAGAAACTGCATGCCGACCGTGCCTGTGCCGTGGTGCTGACGATGGACCATCCGGCCTCGGTGCTGCACGCCGTGCGCTCGATCCGGCGCGAGTATCCGCACCTGCCCGTGTATGCGCGCGCCCGCGACGAAGCCCATGCCGTGGCGCTGGTGCATGCCGGCGCCACGCTGGTGGTGCCCGAGGCGCTGGAAGCGGCGCTGCAGCTGGCGGCCACCGTGCTGCATACGGCGGGCCTGACGGAGGCGCGCGCCTTCGATATCGTGCAGGCCGAACGCGACCGGCGCAACGCCGTGCTGCTGTCGAAGCAGCTGTCTTAGCGTGTCGCCATAGTTGTCAAATTATCGCTACAATCACCAGCAACATGGACACACGAACAGCATGAAAGCCGCACCCCTGACGCCACAGCAGCGTTCCGCGCAGGAAGCGCAACAACGATACGGCAAGCCCGAGGCGGGCTGGCGAGCGCACATGTACAACGTGATCTTCGAGTCGGAAACGCGGGCCGGGCGCGCGTTCGACCTGGTATTGATCGTCGCCATCCTGATCAGCGTGACGGTGGTGGTGCTGAGCAGCGTCGCCTCGGTGGCGGCCCGCCATGGCGCACTGTTGCTGGGACTGGAATGGTTTTTCACGTTCCTGTTTACCGCCGAATACCTGGCCAGGCTGTCGTGCCTGCAGCATCCCGTGCGCTACGCGCGCAGTTTCTTTGGCATCATCGACCTGCTGGCCATCGTGCCGACCTATGTCGGCCTGCTGCTGCCGGGCGCCCATGTGCTGATCGATGTGCGCATTTTGCGCCTGCTGCGCATGTTCCGCATCCTGAAACTGACGTCGTATGTGCATGAATACACGATGCTGGGCCGGGCGCTGCTGGCCAGCCGGCGCAAGATCCTGATTTTCCTGTCGGTCGTGATGATGATCGTGTTTTTGCTGGGCACCGTGATGTACGTGGTGGAAGGGCCGCAAAACGGTTTCAGCAGCATCCCCACCTCGATTTACTGGGCCATCAGCACCATGACCACGGTGGGCTTTGGCGATATCACGCCGAAGACCGATATCGGACGCACCATCGCCTCGCTGATGATGCTGCTCGGCTGGGGCATCCTGGCCGTCCCGACCGGCATCATCAGCGCGGAAATGACGGTGCAGCGCGGTGGCCGCCAGCAGGCCGGGCGCCGCTGCCCAGGCTGCGGCGAGCGCGATATCGACGACGACGCCAACTACTGCAAGCATTGCGGCGACTCCCTGCCGACGCCATGAACGACGCTGGCCCAACATGACAACAAAGGCTTTTATGATTCCAGTACGCCTGATCGCGACGGGCAAGGCCGTGCCGTCGCATAGCGTGACGTCCGACAGCCTCGATCGCAAGCTGGGCCACCCGCCCGGCTACACGCTGCAAAAAAGCGGGGTGGTGTCGCGCTTCGTGGCCGCGCCCGACGAGTCGCAAAGCCAGCTGGGCGCGGCGGCCCTGCTCGACGCGCTCGCGCATGCAAACCTGCAGCCGGCCGATATCGACCTCCTGATCGGCGCCTGCGGCGTGCCCGAACAGGCCTTGCCGAACACCGCCTGCTTTATCGCCGAACATGCGGGCCTGCCGCCGGGCACGCCCGCGTTCGACATCAATGCCAGCTGCCTCAGTTTCATGGCGGCGCTGCGCGTGGCGGCCTCGCTGCTGGCCGACGGCGGCTACCGGCGCATCGCCATCGTCTCGTCGGACCTGGCCTCGCGCGGGGTCGACTGGAGCGAGCCGGAATCGTCGATGATCTTCGGCGACGGCGCCGCCGCCGTCATCGTCGAGCGCGGCGACGGCACGGCCGGCATCGTCGCCTACAAGATGGGCACTTATCCCGAAGGGCGGCGCTACTGCGAAATTCGCGGCGGCGGTACCGAGCGCAATCCGCGCAATGGCAGCGCGCCCGAAGACTATCTGTTCCATATGGATGGCAAGGCCGTGTTCCGCCTGGCCCTGAAAGTGATGCCGGCGTTTCTCGACCAGCTGATGGCGGAATCGGGTGCGGGCCTGGAGCGCATCGACGTCGTGGTGCCGCACCAGGCCAGCCCGCTGGGCCTGGCCCATGCGGCGCGCGTGCTCGATGTGCCCGATGATAAAATCATCAAGATCTTCGAGACCCACGGCAACCAGGTGGCGGCTTCGCTGCCGACCGCGCTGCACGAAGCGGTGCGCTCCGGCAAAGCGAAGCCGGGCCAGCGCCTGCTGATGATGGGCACGGCCGCCGGGCTGACCATCGGCGGCATGATTCTGGATCTGTGAGTTTCGACCCATGAGGACAACGCGATGAAGCGGATACTGGTCACGGGGGCAACGGGCGGCCTGGGGCGCAATGCCGTCGGCTTCCTGCTGGCGCAGGGCGTGGAGGTGCGCGCCACCGGCCGCAACCTGGCCGCCGGTCGCGAACTCGAGCGCATGGGCGCCCAGTTCGTGCCGCTCGACCTGGCGCAGGCTTCGGCGCAGCAGATGGATCAGCTGGTGCGCGGCATGGACTGCGTCTGGCACTGCGCCGCGCTGTCCTCGCCGTGGGGCGCGGAGCGCGACTTTATCGCCGCCAATGTCACCGCCACCGGCCAGCTGCTGCGCGCCGCCGCTGCCGCGCACGTGACGCGCTTCGTGCATATCTCCACCCCGGCCATGTATTTCGACTATCGCAACCGCTACGAAGTGCCGGAAACCTTCCGGCCCGACGCCTATGTCAACGCCTATGCGCGCACCAAGGCGATGGCGGAAAAGCTGGTGCAGGAAGCGGCCGACAAGCACCGCCAGATGCTGTGCGTGATCCTGCGCCCGCGCGCCATCTTCGGTCCGCACGACCAGGTGCTGATCCCGCGCCTGGCGCGCGTGCTGCGCGAGCGCCACGGCAAGCTGCCGCTGCCCAACGGCGGCGCGGCCACCATCGACATCACCTATGTCGACAATGTGGTGCATGCGATGTGGCTGGCCACCCTGCATAAAATGCTGGCCTCGGGCACGGCCTTCAATATCACCAACTGCGAACCGGCGCGCCTGTGCGACATTTTGCGCAGCCTGTTCCGCGACCAGCTGCAGCAGCCATTCGAGATCGTCAGCGTGTCGTACCGCGTGCTGGCGGTGGTGGCGCGCCTGATGCAGTTCGCCTCGCGCTTTACGCGGCGCGAACCGGCGCTCACCCCCTACAGCATTGGCGCACTGAGCTTCGACATGACGCTCGATAACGCCAAGGCGCGCAAGGTGCTCGGCTACCGGCCCATCGTCAGCCTGCAGGAGGGCGTCAATCGCACGGCCCGGTGGCTGCGCCAGGAAGCGGCCGCGCACCAGGTGGCAAAGGAGCGCAATGGCTAGCATTACCGCCTTTCGCGTCGGCCACTGCACCCACCCGTCCTGCATGGTGTTGAAGGGCAGCGGCTTTGCCAGCCGCTGTTTCCCGTCGCGCGCCTACCTGATCGAGACGCGCGCGGGCCTGTACCTGTGGGATACCGGCTATGCCGACCATTTTCGTACTGCCACCTCCAAAGGCGTGTACCGCATGTATGCGTGGGTCACGCCGGTGGTATTCGACGCGCACGAGTCGCTGCAGGGCCAGCTGCGCGCGCATGGCGTCTCGCCCGGCGATATTCATACCCTGCTGCTGTCGCACTTCCACGCCGATCATATCGCCGGCATGCGCGACTTTCCGCAGGCGCGGCTGATGGCCTCGAAAACGGGCTGGGATGCGGTGCGCGGCCTGACCGGCATCGCCGCCGTGCGCCAGGCTTTCGTGCCGGAGCTGCTGCCGGCCGATATCTCAGATCGTTTGTGTTTCGTGGAAAGCCTGCCGGAAACCGACTTGCCTGCCGCCTTGCTGCCGTTTGCCAGGGGGCGCGACGTCAGCGGCACCGGCGAAATCTATATCGTCGAACTGCCCGGCCACGCCATCGGCCACCTGGGCGCGTTTGTCCTGCAGGACAGCGGCTGGACCCTGCTGGCGTCGGACGCGGCCTGGGTGCCGGAAAGCTTCCAGCAGCTGCGCGGGCCGTCCGAGCTGTCGTTCATTATCCAGCACAAGCGCGCGCCGTATTACGAGACGCTGAACCGCCTGCACCAGCTGCACCGGGGCGGCAATGCGCAGATCCGCATTACGCATGAAGACACCGATGACTACGCACCTGTGGCGGGCCGGCCTTGAAGCGCATTGCCTGGCTGCTGCTGTCGTACTGGCGCACGCGCCGCCTGCGCTTTGCCAGCCGCGTGCAGCTGGACGCGTACCAGCAGCGCCAGCTGGCCAGCTTTATCGACACACTGTGTGCGCGCAGCCCGTACTTCGCGCCGTTCCGCGATCTGCCGCTGGCGCAATGGCCAAGCATGAACAAGGCGCTGATGCTGGCACACTTCGACGCCATGAACACGGCAGGCATCGAACTGGCGCCAGCGATGGAGGCGGCCATGGCGGCCGAGCGCAGCCGCGACTTTACGCCGGCCGTGGGCGAGATCACGGTGGGGCTGTCGTCGGGTACCTCGTCGCAGCGCGCCGTATTTACCGTCAGCCCCCGCGAAAAAGCGCAGTGGGCCGGCGTGATGCTGGCCAAGGCGCTGCCCGAGGGGTTATTCTCGGGCGAAAGGGTGGCGCTGTTCCTGCGCGCGAACAGCAATCTGTACACGGCCGTGCGCTCGCCGTGGCTGACGTTTGCCTTCTACGACCTGTTCCAGCCGTTCGATGCGCTGTGCGCGGAACTGGTCGCCTACCGTCCCTCCGTGATCGTGGCGCCGGCCCAGGTGCTGCGCCAGCTGGCACTGGGCGTGATCGAAGGGCGATTGGCGCTGGCGCCGAAAAAAGTCATTTCCGTGGCCGAAGTGCTGGAAGCGCAGGACCGCGCGCTGATCGTGCAGGCATTCGGCGCCGTGCATGAAATCTACCAGGCTACCGAGGGTTTTCTCGCCAGCACTTGCGAGCACGGCGTGCTGCACCTGAACGAGGAATACGTGCATATCGAGCCGCAGTGGCTCGACGACGAACAGCGCCGCTTCGTGCCCGTGATTACCGACTTTACCCGCATCACCCAGCCCATCGTGCGCTACCGGCTCGACGATATCCTGCTGGCGCGCGCCACGCCGTGCCCGTGCGGGCGCGTCACGCGCGCCATCGACGGCATCGAAGGACGCTGCGACGATATGCTGGTGCTGCCATCCGATGATGGCAAAAGCGTATCTGTATTTGCCGATGTGCTGACGCGCGCATTTGCGCAAGCCCTGCCGCCCGATTGCGACTACCGGCTGGTGCAGCAGGGCGGGGCCACCTTGCAGCTGCATGCGGCGCAGGATGCGGCCGGCCTGGCCGCCTTGCGCCTGCACCTGGAAGGCGTGCTGCGCGGCCTGGGCGTGGCCGTCGAACGGCTGGACTGGACCGTCGGCGGCGAACTGCCGGCCTTTGATCCCACCATGAAACGGCGCCGCATCCGGCGCCTCGCCTGATCATGACCATTTTTGTACGTTTGCTGCATTTGCTGGCCGGCTGGGGCAGCGTCGGCCTGGTGTATTTTTCCAGCGATCTGCTGCAGGGGAAGGGTGTGCTGCTGCCCGAGACCTTTGTCGACCGCGCGATTGCCTACAGTGACGCGGCCATCTGGCTGTATCTGTCCTTCTTTATCCTGATTCCCTACACCTACCTGGTGGCCACGCCGCAGCGTGTACGCTGGCTGGCGCGCGCCATGGCCATCTCGGCACTGATGTGCGGCGTCGTCTTCCTGCTGTACCCGACCACGCTCGCGTATCCGCCGGTCGGCGACGGCATGGGCTGGAGCACGCAGATGCTGCGCATGCTGCAGGCAGCCGATTCCACGCAAAACTGCCTGCCGTCGCTGCATGGCGCCTTGACCCTGCTGTGCGTATGGGCGCTGTGTGAGCGCGCCTTTCCGGTGCGCTCGGTGCTGGCCGTGGTGCTGGGGCTGGGCATCTGCTATGCGATTATCGCGCTGCGCCGGCATGTCAGCATCGACCTGGCTGCCGGCCTGCTGGTCGGCATGGCGGGCGGCGCGCTGGCGAAAATGCGCGTATCCTGCGCAGATCGTCGCGACATTTCTGCGGAAATTGCCCCATGACTCTCAATCCTTTTGCCCTGACTTTCGTCATCATGCTCGCCTTTGTGCTGGCCGAACTCTTGATACTCAAATGGGTACGCAAGACGCCGGTGCCATGGAAGGACGTGATCTTCAACCTCAATTCCGGCCATATCCTGATGTGGGTATTTCGCGGCGTGGAAGTGGCCGCCTTTGCGCTGCTGCTGCGCCACGCCAACCTGCATATCGTCGACCAGTGGCCGGTCGCCGCCCAATGGCTGTTCGCGTTTGTCGCCTGGGACCTGTGCTTTTACTGGATGCACCGCTTGCACCACAAGATTCCGCTGCTGTGGGCCGTGCACGTGGTGCACCACCAGGGCGAACACTTCAACCTGTCGCTGGGCGTGCGCAATTCCTGGTACTCGTCGCTGACCAATTTTCCGTTTATCGCCATCCTTGCCGTGCTGGGCCTGCCGCTGGAGATCTTTGTCGTCATCTCGTCGCTGCATTACTCGGTGCAGTTCTACAACCACAATGCGCTGGTCAACAAGTCCGGCATCCTGGACAAGATCATGGTCACGCCGTCGCATCACCGCGTCCATCACGGCACCGACAAGCGCTATATCAACCGCAATTTCGGCGGCACCCTGCTGTTGTGGGACAAGCTGTTCGGCAGCTTCCAGCCGGAGCTGGACGGCGTGGAAATGCGCTATGGCGTGAAAGGCACGACGCCGACCCATAATCCGCTGTTGGCCAGCAACGGCAAATTGTTCAAGTGGCTGCGCGCGCGCTTTCCCGACTGGCAGTCGCGCGGCATATTCAATGTGCCCGAGCTGTATATCGGCATCGGCGGCGTGATCCTGTTTGGCCTGGTGATCTATTACGTCAACCATGAAGCGGCATGGACCGCCGCGCAGCAGGCCACGCTGTTTGCGCTGATCTTTGCCGGCACGCTGGCGCTGGGTGGCCTGTCGGACGCGCGCCGCTGGGGCGCGCTGGCCTGGGTCGCGATCTGCCTGGTGCTGCCGCTGCTGTTCCTGTTCTGGTACGGCGCGCGCGACGCCTGGGGCGTGGTGTGCATGGGACTGTTGCTGGTGCATGGCCTCGATGGCGCGCGCCGGCTGTGGTGGCCGGCACACCAGGAGGGCACGCGCGCATGACGGCACCGAAGTCCTTGCCACCGCTGCGTTTTCAGCCTGCACGCGATTCCGCCTTCCGGCGCGAGCTGCGCGAGCGGGCCGACGCCTATCTGGCCGCATCGGCCACGCACCGCTTTGCCGACTGGCGCATGCATGCCAAGGCTGCGGCCTTGACGGCGCTCGCTGCGCTGCTGTACCTGCTGGCCCTGAACGCCGCCACGTCCCCCGGTTTTGTGGCCTGCTATGTCGCCAGCGTGGTCACGGCCATGGTGCTGGCCATGAACAGCCTGCACGACGGCGCGCACAGCGCCATGTTCCGGCGCGGCGCGCTGAACCGCCTGCTGACCCGGCTGGTCAGCGTGCCGGTGGGCGTGGACATGGATTTCTGGACCATCCGCCATGTGCACTTCCATCATACCTACGCCAATGTCGAAGGCTATGACCTCGACACGGAACCGAATCCGTTCCTGCGCCAGACGCCATACCAGAACTGGTCGCCGCAATACCGCTATCAATACCTGTACTGGCCCGTGATCGCCGCCCTGTCGCTGCCTTACCTGAACTGGTACGGCGACTGGCTGGACCGCTTCGGCAAGACGCCGGTGGCGGTGCACAGCAAACTGCAGGGCTGGCGCGGCTGGATGGTCTTCCTCGGCTGGAAGCTGGCGCACCTGGCGCTGGTGCTGGCCGTCCCGATCTGGGTGGTGCACGGCCATGGCATCGGCTGGGGAGTGGTGCTGGGCGCGTACCTGCTGGGCCAGATGATCGCCTCGTGCGTGCTGGTGGCGCTGATCCTGGGCACGCACTGGGCCGAAGTCGATTTCTTCCAGCCCGGCGAAGACGGCACCATGCCGCACGACTGGTACCAGCACACCTTTTATACGGCCTGCGACTGGACGCCGAAGCCGCGCGCCTTGCGCTGGCTCGGGTACTGGCTCGGAGGCCTGAACCTGCACCTGACGCATCATCTGTTCCCGACCTGGAACCACCGCCACTACCCGGCGCTGGCGCGCATCATTGCCGAACTGGCGCCGCGCCACGGGCTGACCTACCGCGAGATCGGCTACCTGCAGCTGCACGCCTCGCAGCAGCAGTTCCTGAAAGCCATGGGCCAGCCGCCGGCATCGTTGTAACGAATCGCGCTTGACTCGGTTTTCTTACTGTCTTACATTTCTGTAACGACAGAAATAAGAGAAAGCAAGGAATAGAGCGCATGGAACTGAGTCCAACTACGCAAAAGTACATCCTCCATTGGGGCGAGATGGGCACCCGCTGGGGCGTCAACCGCACCGTGGCGCAGATCCATGCGCTGCTGTTCCTGGCCAATGAGCCGCTGACGGCGGAAGATATCGCGGCCAGCCTGAACGTGGCGCGCTCGAATGTCAGCAACAGCCTGAAGGAACTGCAAAGCTGGGGCCTGGTGCGTGTCGCGCACGTGATGGGAGACCGGCGCGACCACTTCGTGGCGCTGCAGGATGTGTGGGAAATCTTCCGCGTCATCATGGAAGAGCGCAAGCGGCGCGAGATCGATCCCACCCTCACCGTGCTGCGCGAATGCGCGATCGAAGGCGAACATGATGCGGCGATTCCCCCTGCCACGTTGGCGCGCATGGGCGAAGTGCTGGCCTTCCTGGAAATGCTCAGCAGTACCTACAGCGACTACAAGAACCTGCCGCCGGCGACCCTGCAGCGCATGCTGTCGATGGGCGGCAAGGTGGCCAAATTCCTCAGTCCCGACGACAAGCCGGCCAAGGCGAAAAAGGCCAGGCCATGAACAGCCCATCCGAAGGAGAGCTGTTCAAGAAGGTGATGGGTGCCGAATGGCAAACCCTGCATCCCGATATCCGCCGCCGCTTCGAGAAAAATCCCGCGCCGGGCCAGCCGCTGTACTACCGGGGCGAGCTCAGTGAACTCAGTTGTTCGCGCCTGGGCAAGCTGCTGGGCTGGATCACGCGGCCGTTTATCAACGGCGCGCTGATCCCCCATAACGACACGGATTTCCCGGTCGATATCGAGGTCTACTCGCGTCCCGGCTGCCCGTTCATCTTCAAGCAGCGCACCTACCGCCTGCATGGCAGGGAACCGATCCGGTTTACCTCGTACATGGCCGAAAGCGAGAAGGGCGAGGTGCTCGAATATGTGGGCATGGGGCTGGGCATGAAGCTGGTGCTCGATGTGCGCGAAGGGAATCTGTACTTCACCAGCGACGGCTATTTTTGGGATCTGTTCGGCTGGCGCCTGCCGCTGCCCGGCCTGCTCACGCCCGGCAAGACCTATCTGTGCCACCGCAACGACAATGCGCAGCAGTTCAATATCCGCATCGAGATCCGCCACGCGCTGTTCGGCACCACCTTTACCCAGGTCGGTGTGTTTCGCGAAACGACGGCCCCCGACAACCACAAGGACACACCATGAATACCCATCTGCTGGCCCTGCAACTGATGGCGGCGCAAGGCTGCCTGGGCGCCTTTGACACCATCTACCACCATGAAATCACCGAAGCGCTGCCGCAAAAAAAATCGGCACGGCTCGAACTGACGATCCACTCGATCCGCGCGCTGATCTACAGCGTGCTGTTTGCCGGCCTGTCGTCCTGGGAATGGCACGGTGCCTGGGCCTGGGTGCTGGTGATCGTCTTCAGCGTGGAGATCGTGCTGACCTTGTGGGACTTCGTGGTCGAAGACCGCACGCGCCTGCTGCCGGCCACCGAGCGTGTCACGCATACGGTACTGGCGATCAATGCGGGCGCGTTTATTGCGCTGCTGGCCCTGAACAGCGCCGACTGGGCCGGCCTGCCGACGGCATTGGTCTGGCAGCCGTATGGCTGGCTCAGCGTGTTCCTGGCGCTGTGCGGCATTGGCGTGGGCCTGTCCGGCCTGCGCGACGGCTATGCGGCCTGGCAGCTGGGCCGGCGCGTGGCGCAGGACGAAAGGCAAACGGAACAACCGTCCTTTGCCACGACGCCGCAGCAGGTGCTGGTGACGGGCGCCACCGGCTTTATCGGCCAGCAGCTGGTGCAGGCCTTGCTGGCCGACGGCCACCAGGTGACGGTGCTGACGCGCCAGGCCAAACAGGCGGCGTGGACTTTTGACGGCAAGGTACGCTGCATGACCAGCATGGCCGATCTGCGTGACGATGAGCATATCGATATGGTGGTCAACCTGGCCGGCGCGCGCATCGTCGGGCATCGCTGGACGGAAGCGCGCAAGGCGGCGCTGCGCCGCAGCCGCGTGGCGCTGACGCAGGAGGTGATCGCCTGGATCGCCCGCGCCGCGCACAAGCCGCGCGTGCTGCTGTCGGCGTCGGCCATCGGCTACTACGGCGTGCAGCCGCAGGGCGACGATACGGAGCTCGGCGAGGACAGTCCGCCACAGGCGATTTTCATGTCGCAGCTGTGCAGCGAATGGGAAGCGGCGGCGCGCACGGCGCAGCAATACGGCGTGCAGGTTGGCTGCATGCGTTTCGGCCTGGTGTTCGGCCACCAGGGTTCGCTGCCGCAGATGCTGCTGCCGATCCGCCTGGGCGTGGGCGGCCCGCTGGGCAGCGGCCGCCAGTGGCTGTCGTGGGTGCATGTGCAGGATGTCATTCGCGGCATCGCGCACCTGGCGCGCCGCAGCGAAAATGGCGGCGTCGATGGCGCGTACAACTTCTGTGCACCGCAGGCTATGCGCCAGGGTGCATTTGCCAGGGTGGCGGGCAGGGTGCTGCACCGTCCATCGTTCATGCCGACGCCGGCCTTCGTCATGCGCGCGCTGCTGGGCGAACAGGCCGACCTGCTGGTCGAAGGCCAGCGCGTGGCGCCGCGCCGGCTGCTGGCCGACGGCTTCGTGTTTCGCCATCCCGAGGTCGAGGGTGCGCTGCGCAGCCTGGAGTAAGGCCGTGCAGGCGTAGAATGATGGTCACGGGAGGATAGCCTGATGACGGAATATGCGCATACGCTGGGAAGCATGGTCTACCGCTTCCGCGACCTGAAGGACTTGCTGGCCAAGGCCACGCCGCTGCGCTCGGGCGATGTGCTGGCCGGCGTGGCGGCGGCCAGCGCGCAGGAGCGGGTGGCCGCGCAGATGGCGCTGGCGGACCTGCCCCTGAGCGTGTTCCTGAACGAGGCGCTGGTGCCGTACGAGCGCGACGAAGTCACGCGCCTGATCATCGACACGCATGACCGCGCCGCGTTTGCACCCATCGCCCATCTGTGCGTGGGCGAGCTGCGCGACTGGCTGCTCGGCGATGCGGCCGACAGCGCGGCGCTGGCGTCGGTGGCGCGCGGCATTACGCCGGAAATGGCGGCGGCGGTGTCAAAACTCATGCGCCTGCAGGACCTGGTGCTGGTGGCGCGCAAATGCCGCGTCGTCACCGCCTTTCGCAATACGCTGGGGCTGGAAGGACGGCTGGCCACGCGCCTGCAGCCGAACCACCCGAGCGATGACGCCACCGGCATTGCCGCCTCGATCGTCGATGGCCTGATGTATGGCAGCGGCGACGCCGTGATCGGCATCAATCCGGCCACCGACAATCTGGCGCAAGTCGTCTCGCTGCTGCACCTGCTCGATGGCGTGATCGGCCAGTACGATATTCCCACCCAGTCCTGCGTGCTGACGCATGTCACCAATACCATCGAGGCGATACGGCGCGGCGCGCCGGTCGACCTGGTGTTCCAGTCGGTGGCTGGCACCGAGGCGGCCAACCGCAGCTTTGGCATCGACCTGGCGTTGCTGGCTGAAGGCCGGGCGGCGGCGCTGTCGCTGCGGCGCGGCACGGTGGGCAACAACGTGATGTATTTCGAGACGGGGCAGGGCAGCGCGCTGTCGGCCGGCGCGCACCACGGCATGGATCAGCAGACCTGCGAAGCGCGCGCGTATGCAGTGGCGCGAGCATATGCGCCGCTGCTGGTCAATTCGGTGGTGGGCTTTATCGGCCCCGAATACCTGTACGACGGCAAGCAGATCATCCGCGCCGGCCTGGAAGACCATTTCTGCGCCAAGCTCCTGGGCCTGCCCATGGGCTGCGACGTCTGCTATACCAACCATGCGGAAGCGGACCAGGATGACATGGACGTGCTGCTTACCATGCTGGGCGCGGCCGGCTGCAATTTCGTGATGGGCGTGCCCGGCGCGGACGACATCATGCTCGGTTACCAGAGCACCTCGTTCCACGACGCGCTGTATGCGCGCCGCGTGCTGGGCCTGGGCGCGGCGCCCGAGTTCGAGGCGTGGCTGGCGCGCATGCGCATCACCGACGCTGGTGGCCACTTGTCCGCTCAACTGGCGCCCGCCTTCCAGGCCGCGCTCAAGCGGCTGGCCAGGTAACAGATGTAAATGGCGCCCTGGCTGGTCATGCCGGTGCGATAATCATTTCTCACTTTTCTAGCGATGCCATCATGCTGCCACCCGATCCCGCCTCTGTCCCGGATTCGCTCGACCCGCAGACTCCCGAAGAATGGGACGCCTTTCGCGCGCAAAGCCACCGCATGCTCGACGACATGCTCGACTACGCGCAGCAGATCCGCCAGCGGCCCGTCTGGCAGCCGGCGCCCGCTGCGGCGCGCGCCAGCTTTGCCGGGCCGCTGCCACGCGCACCGGGCGAGCTGGCCGAGGCCCATGCCACCTTCATGCAGGACGTGCTGCCGTATGCGGTCGGCAATGTCCATCCCGGCTTCATGGGCTGGGTGCATGGCGGCGGCACGCCGGTCGGCATGCTGGCCGAGATGCTGGCGGCAGGCCTGAACGCCAATGTGGGCGGACGCAGCCAGATGCCGGTGGAGGTGGAGCGCCAGATCTGCCGCTGGATGCGCGAGCTGTTCGGCTTTCCCGATACGGCCAGCGGCGTGTTCGTCACCGGCACTTCGATGGCCAACCTGATGGGCGTGCTGGTGGCGCGCACGCAGGCGCTGGGCGTGGTGGCGCGCCAGGATGGGCTGAAAAACGCGCCGCTGGTGGCCTATGCCTCGGCCGGCGCCCACGGCTGCATCGCGCAGGCGATGGATCTGTCGGGCCTTGGTACCGCGTCCTTGCGCCGCATCGCTGTCAATGCGCAGCAGCAGATGGATATGAGCGCGCTGGCACAGGCGATTGCGCAGGACCGGGCGGCCGGCCTGAAACCGTTCTTTATCGTCGGCACGGCCGGCACTGTCGACACGGGCGCCATCGATGATCTGGCCGCGCTGGCCGTGCTGGCGGCGCGCGAAAAGCTGTGGTTCCATGTCGATGGCGCGTATGGCGCGCTGGGCATGCTGTCGCCGGAGGTCGCGCCGCTGCTGGCCGGGATCGAGCTGGCCGATTCGCTCGCCTTTGATTTTCACAAATGGGGCCAGGTGCCGTATGACGCGGGCTATCTGCTGGTGCGCGACGGCGCGCGCCATATGGCGGCGTTTGCCGCGCCGGCCGCCTACCTTCGCCGCGAAGCGCGCGGGCTGGCCGGCGGCTCGCCGTGGCCGTGCGACTTCGGCCCCGACCTGTCGCGCGGCTTTCGCGCGCTGAAAACCTGGTTCACCTTCAAGGTGCATGGCGCCGAACGCATGGGGGCGGCTATCGCCCATACCTGCGCGCTGGCGCGCTACCTGGCCGAGCGCGTGCAGGCCACGCCGGAACTCGAACTGCTGGCGCCTGTAAGCCTCAATATCGTCTGCTTCCGCCACCGCGGCCTGCCGCAGGGCGACAGCGACGCCTTCAATGGCGAGATCGTGGCGGACCTGCATGAATCGGGCATCGCCGCGCCATCCTCCACCACCATCGATGGCCAGCTGGCGATCCGCGCCGCCATCGTCAACCACCGCACGCGCGCCGCCGATATCGACGCATTGATCGACGCCGTGCTGCGTTTCGGCGCCGCGCGCCTGTCCAGACACTGAAGATGCCCATGCACGATCTGATGCACCATGCCGCCACACCGTACGCACCGCTGATCGGCCTCGCGCCCCTGATGCGCGTCGCCTTTCTGCAGCAGGACCTGGCGCCACTCGGCGAAGCGCTGCTGGCGCGCGCCCAGGCCCATCCCGACGATGCGCACGCGTACCTCGATTTTTCCACCGTGCTGCAGCTCAAAGGCCAGCGCGAGCTGGCGCTGGCGGTGCAGGCGCAGGCGATCGAGCTGCAGCAGTGGTATTCCCTGCCGGCGCAGGCGCCGGAGTCCGGCCCCGGCATGCGCGTGCTGGTGGTAATGGGACCGGGCGACCTGATGTCGAATACGCCGATCGAATTCCTGGTCGAGCAGTCCGACGTGGCACTCGACCTGCTGTACCTGACGGCCGACGGCCCGTTTCCAGAAGAAGTGCCCGAGCACGACGTGCTGCTGGTGGCGGTGGCCGAGTCGGATGCGAACCAGCCCCTGCTGGCGCGCCTGGTGCCGTTCCTGCTTGACTGGCCGCGGCCCGTGGTCAACCGGCCCGAGCAGATCGTGCATACTTCGCGCGACGGCCTGTGCAACCGCCTGCAGGACGTGCCTGGCGTGGCCATGCCGCGCACGGCGCGATTGAGCCGCGCGCAGCTGCAGGCGTTGGCCACCGGCGAGCTGCAGGTCGACGCGCTGCTGCCCGGCGACGATTTTCCGCTGATCGTGCGCCCGCTCGGCTCCCACGCGGGCCATGACCTCGAGCGCATGGCCAGCGCCGGCGAGCTGCACGCCTACCTGGAAAAAGTCGGTGCCGAACGCTTTTATATCGCGCGCTTTGTCGACTACCGCAATGACGACGGCCAGTACCGCAAATACCGCATTGCGCTGATCGACGGCCGGCCATATATCTGCCACTTTGCCGTGTCGTCGCACTGGATGATCCATTACCTGAACGCGGGCATGGACGAAAGCGCGGTCAAGCGCGAGGAAGAGGCGCGGATCATGGCGCACTTCGACGAGCAGTTCGCGCGCCGCCATGCGCAGGCTTTTGCTGCCATCGATGCGCGCATGCTGATGCCGTATCTGGGCATCGACTGCGCCGAAACGCGCGACGGCGAGCTGCTGGTATTCGAAGCGGACAACGCGATGATCGTGCATGCGATGGACGCCGAAGAGATGTATCCGTACAAGCGCCCGGCCATGCAGAAAGTGTTTGCGGCGTTTCGCGCCATGCTGGCAAGGGCGGCTAGCGGCGCCTGATTTACTGTCCCAGCAGCCGCTCCAGCAGCGCGCGCTTGCCGGCGCTGCGCGGCGACTCCCAGTAGCCGCCGAACTGCAGCAGCAGCTCGCCATTGCGCTCGATGCGGATCGCCTGCGGCTTGCCCAGCAGGACGGCGTGTACATAGCTGGCAAACGATTCGGCAAAGTCTTCATGCGCGCTGGTGGCCGCATACAGCGTGGCAAAATTTGCGCCCTGCAGCTGGCGGTAGGCATCGGTCATCTGGCTGGCGGCCAGCCGCGCGCCATGGTAGTAGACGATGTCCGGGCGCAGCGGGAAGTCATTCTCCGCCAGCGGCACGACGCTTTTTTCATCAAGAATCTGCCAGGCCAGCGGCAGATAGTGATAGTCGCCGGCATCGCGCAGCGACTGCGCATCGAGCCACCAGTCGTGCAGGAGGCTGCGCCCGGCGGACAGCACATGACCGAATTCATGCAGCAGCAGGTATTGCAGCGCGCCCTGGCGCGTGTCGTCGTCGGGCAGCGCGATCTGCGCGGTCAGGGTCAAACCCGCTTCGGGTGCGAATGGCGTATTTTCCTTCCAGCTGGCCCACGCATTGGCCGTGCGCGATTCGAACGCATCGACGTCGAGCGCCACCACCACGCCCAGGATCACGCCTTCGCCAGTGACGACGATATCGCTGATGGCCGACGACCCCAGCTGGCGCGCAAAGCGCACGCCCAGCAGCACGCCGTCGAGCAGCGCCTGCACGGATTGCGGCATGCCGGCGATCGCCGCGCGCACGTCGGCTTCAAAGGCGGCGTCCACTGCGGCCGAGGACGGGCGCTCGGGCACGTCCATGGCAAGATTGACCTGCGTGACGTGATGGATGATTTCATCCTGCGCGGGACCGAGGCGCTCGAGCAGCGGCAAATCGTATGACTGGTCCCACAGCACGGCGTCGGCGGCAACGATCATGGCGTTCCTTGGTGATATGCTGATGCGCAGTGTAGCAAGATTCCATCACCACGGGAGCAAGCCATGGCCAGCAGCGACACCCTCGTCACCGACAATCCCTGGCAAGCCTTGCGCCGCCACACGCAGGCGCGCATCGCGCTGGGGCGCACTGGCGTCAGCATGCCCACTTCCAGGCAGCTGGCCTTCCAGCTGGCGCACGCGCAGGCGCGCGACGCGGTACACCTGGAACTCGATGCGCGGGCGCTGGCCAGCCGGGAGCCGGGCAGCCTCGCCCTGCACAGCGCCGCCGCCACGCGCGCCATCTATTTGCAGCGGCCCGACCTGGGACGGCGGCTCGATGACGCCTCGCGAGAGCGCCTGGCAGGCGGTCCGCAAGGAGCCGACCTGGCGCTGGTGGCCTGTGACGGCCTGTCGGCGCTGGCCATCGAGCGCCATGTGGCGCCGTTCCTGGCGGCGCTGCGCGAGCGGCTGGCGCTGGAAGCGTGGACGGTCTCGCCCCTTGTCATCGTGGTGCAGGGGCGGGTGGCGGCCGGCGACGAAGTGGGGGAATTATTGAAAGCGCGCGCCGTGCTGGTGCTGATCGGCGAGCGCCCGGGCCTGAGTTCGCCAGACAGTCTGGGCCTGTACCTGACATGGGCGCCGAAAGTGGGCCTGCTCGACGACAGCCGCAACTGCATCTCCAACGTGCGCCCCGAAGGCATGCCGTACGCGCAGGCGGCGTACCGGCTGCACTACCTGCTGTCGCAGGCGTTTGCCAGGCAGCTGTCGGGGGTGGGGTTGAAGGATGAGACGGTGGAGCAGGAAGGCGGGGGGCCGGGGCGGAATTTTTTGCTGGAGTAACCCAACGGCAAGGACTGGGGTCGGACGGGGACGCCGAGTCCCTCAGGGTCCGACCCCAGCCTTTCGCTTTGGGTTTCGGGTTAAATCAGATTTCCCGAATTTCATCCAGCGCCCAGCGCGGCCTGACATTGAACGCATAATCGCGCTTGGCCGCATTGGGGTTGATCTGCAGCCGCATGGCGCCGGCAAAGGCGATCATGGCGCCGTTATCGGTACAGAATTCCAGCTCCGGGTAGTACACCTTGAAGCGTTTTTTTGCTGCCGCCGCGTTGAGCGCGGCGCGCAGCTGGGCGTTGGCGCCCACGCCGCCGGCGATCACCAGCCGTTTCAGGCCCGTGTGCTTGAGGGCCGACACGCATTTGGCCGTCAGCACCTCGACGATGGCGTCGACAAAGCCGCGCGCGATATTCGCCTTGTCCTGTTCGCAGATATTGGCAATCACCTTTTCTTCATGGTTCTTCACCACCGTCAGCACGGCCGTTTTCAGGCCCGAAAAGCTGAAATTGAAGTCTTTCGAGTGCATCATCGGGCGCGGCAGCTTGTAGGCCAGCGGGTCGCCGAATTCGGCCAGACGCGAAATGGCCGGACCGCCGGGATAGCCCAGGCCCAGCAGCTTGGCCGACTTGTCGAACGCTTCGCCGGCCGCATCGTCGAGCGTTTCGCCCAGCAGCGTGTACTGGCCCACGCCGTCGACGCGCATCAGCTGCGTATGGCCGCCCGATACCAGCAGCGCGATAAACGGAAACTCGGGCGGCTCGGAGGCCAGCAATGGCGACAGCAGATGGCCTTCCAGGTGGTGGATGCCCAGCACCGGCTTGTCGATCGCCAGCCCCAGGCTGCAGGCCACCGAGGAGCCGACCAGCAGCGCGCCGGCCAGGCCGGGACCCTGCGTGTAGGCGATGGCATCGATCTGCGGCAGCGTGATGCCGGCCTTGGCCAGCGCTTCGTCGAGCAGCGGAATGGCGCGCCGGATATGGTCGCGCGAGGCCAGTTCGGGCACCACGCCGCCATATTGTTCGTGCATGGCCACTTGCGAATAGAGGGCATGCGACAGCAGGCCGCGGTCGGTGTCGTACAGGGCCAGGCCGGTTTCGTCACAGGAGGATTCGACGCCAAGAACAATCATGAAGGGTGCAAAGTAGGGGGAGTAATCCGCCATTGTAAAGGAAAGCCGGCACTCCGGTCTGGCGGCCGGCGCACCATTTCGGCGGCAGTGTGCACTTGCGCAGTGCGCCGGCAAGGCTGCCCGCGCGTGATTTCCCCGCGCCGGCGGCGTTTCAGGACTGGCACCGCTCTTGCTTATGGAAACAGATGCATTTCTCACGGGAGCTTGTGATGCCAGAACAATGGAAAATGATTTGCCGCCTCAAGGACATGCCCCTGGCGGGCGCGCGCATGGTCCAGCGCGGCCTGGCCTGGCAGGACCTGCCGGGCGTGGCGCTGTTTCGCGCGGCCGACGATACCGTCTACGCGCTGCTCGACACCGTCCCTTGCCTGGGCGGCCCGCTGGCGCATGGCGTGTTGATGGACAAGAACCTGATGGGACCGAAGAACAGCTGGATCATCGAGCTCGATTCGGGCCGCCTGGTCGCGCCCGTGCAGGGCATGGCGCGCCTGTACACGGTACGCATCATGGACGGGCGCATCTACCTGGATCTGAAGGAGTTGAACGTCCCGGCCAGCAAGGCCGAGCAGGCGCTGGCCGGCTCGTATGCGCTGCTGCCGCATGTGCAGATGGCGTGAGTTGGCCTTGATGTTGCTTATGGTTGCTTGTGTCCCCGGTGGTGTCGGGTTACGCGCTGTGCGCTAACCCGACCTGCCCGACCTGCGCGCGTGCATTCGCAGGTCGGATCGGGCCCGCCGGGCCGTCAGCCGACAACATTGTTGGCCTGGCTCGTATTACGCCGGACGATTCAGCAAATGCGCATGCGCATCGCGCAGCATGGTGGCGGTGGTATCCCAGTCGATGCAGCCGTCGGTGACCGAGCAGCCATAGGTTAGCTGCGACAGGTCCTGCGGAATCTTCTGGTTGCCGCTGACGATATTCGATTCGATCATCACGCCCACCAGCGAGCGGTTGCCCTGCACGATCTGGTGGATGACGTCGGCCATCACCAGCGGCTGCAGTTCCGGTTTCTTGTAGCTGTTGGCGTGCGAGCAGTCGACCACCAGGTTGGCCGGCAGTTTGGCCTTGGCCAGTGCCTGTTCGGCGATTGCGATCGACACCGAATCGTAGTTCGGACGGCCGTCGCCGCCGCGCAGCACCACGTGGCCATAGGCGTTGCCGCGCGTGCGCACGATGGAGACATTGCCTTCGCCGTTAATGCCGAGGAAGGAGTGCGGGTGCGCCGACGACAGGATGGCGTTGACGGCGATGCTGATGTCGCCATCGGTGCCGTTCTTGAAGCCGACCGGCGTCGACAGGCCCGACGACATTTCGCGGTGCGTCTGCGATTCGGTGGTGCGCGCGCCAATCGCGGTCCAGGCGATCAGGTCGCCCAGGTACTGCGGCGAGATCGGGTCCAGCGCTTCGGTGGCGGTCGGCAGGCCCAGTTCGCACACGTCGAGCAGGAACTGGCGCGCCTTTTCCATGCCTTCGTTGACCTTGAACGAATCGTCCATGTACGGATCGTTGATATAGCCTTTCCAGCCCGTGGTGGTACGCGGTTTTTCGAAATACACGCGCATCACCAGCAGCATCGTGTCCTTGACTTCCTCCTGCAGCGCTTTCAGGCGGCGCGCGTAATCGAGGCCGGCCACCGGGTCGTGGATCGAGCACGGGCCGACCACCACGAACAGGCGCTGGTCCTTGCGGTCGATGATGTCGCGCAGCGCTTCGCGGCCGCGGTTGACGGTGTCGAAGGCGCTGGCCGACAGCGGCAGTCTGGCGTGCAGTTCGGCCGGCGTGGGCATCGGCGCGAAGGAAGTAACGTTGATATTTTCGATGTCTGGCGTATTCATGATTCGGGCTGGGCTTTCACTATGGCATTCTTTAAGACCCAATAGTGTAGCGGAAATGCGCCCTGGCGGCGGGCTGCGGGGCAAAACCCGCATGGTTCAGTTGCTTTCCAGGCTGCCTTAATGCGCGGGCGCGCCCTCGCTGAATGCCACCCGGGCGATGCGCCGGGGTTGTTCGCGCAGCTCGGGTGCCAGGCCCAGCTTCGGATGGCGCCGCACATGCGCCAGGATCACTTCCTCATGCTGGGCGATCTGCTGGTCGAGGCAAGCGAGCTGGCGCAGCAGCAAGGCATGCAGCGCCTGCTGGCCCGCCTGGCGGTGGCTGTCCAGGCGGGCGGCCTCCTGGTGGCGCACTTCCCGGATCGCGTGCAGGCGCGCCAGCCACAGCCGCAATTCCATATAGGCGGGCGAGGGCGGCGTCCAGCGCGGCGGCTGCACGCTGGCGGCATAGTGCGCCAGCAGGACGGCGCCTTCCGCATGGGCATCGAAGCGCTGCGCGTGCGCGAACCGCGCCAGCGCATCGGGGGACGCATCGCATACCTGCATGCCCATCAGGGCCAGGCTGCGCGCGGCCGTTTCGGTATGCGGCGCGTCCAGGCGCATGCACACGCGCAGGCCGGCCACTTCCACCTCGTTCCTGTGCAGCCAGCTGCGCAGGAAACGGTAGCCGGCCAGGTCGTTTTCCAGCACCTTGCACAGCAGTTCGTTGTTGCGCAGCAGCACTACCTTCAATTGCAGCTTGCTCGTTTCAATGCCGACCGCGGCCGGTTCATTGCCTGTTGCGTATCCCATGATGATCTCTCCCTTGTCTCCTTGTACGCAGCAGCACCGGCGGTGGATTCAGCTTGCGGCGTGATGTTGTTGATTTACAACGCCATCTGGCCCGGATGGGCTGCGAACGGGACGGCAAATCCGTGTAAGCTGGCGCCATGACTACTGTATCCATCCCCCATACCGACGTGGCCGGTGAGCCATTTCCAGCCGCCCGCTTCATCAAGGAAATCGGCCGCGGCAAGAACGGCGCGCGCAGCATGACGCGCGATGACGCCGCTGCGCTGTACCGCGCCATGCTGGACGGCCGTGTGTCCGACCTGGAACTGGGCGGCATTTTATTGTCGATGCGTATCAAGGGCGAATCGGTGGACGAGATTGCCGGCTTCCTGCAGGCGGCCGAAGCGTCGTTCGCACCCCTGCAGGCGCCAAGCGGGCACTACGCGCCGATCGTGATTCCCAGTTATAACGGCGCGCGCAAGATGGCCAATTTGACCGCCCTGCTGGCGCTGCTGCTGGCGCGCGCCGGCGCCCCGGTGCTGGTGCATGGCGTAACGCTCGATCCGGGCCGCGTCACCACCGCCGAGGTACTGGCCGCGCTGGGCGTGCCCGCCTGCGCCACGCACGCCGAAGCGCAGGCGGCCATGGCGCGCGGCGAGGTTTCCTTCATGCCGATCGCCGCGCTGGCACCCAAGCTGGCCTACATGCTGTCGCTGCGAAAAGTGCTGGGTGTGCGCAATTCCACCCATACCCTGGTCAAAATCATGCAGCCGTTCGCCGGCCCGGCGCTGCGCCTGGTGTCGTACACGCATCCGGAATACCTGGAAATGCTCGGTGAATATTTCATCACGGCCGCTCCCGCCGGGCGCGGTGACGCCTTCCTGATGCGCGGCACGGAAGGCGAGACGGTCGCCAACGCCAACAAGGCGCAGCAGATCGACTGGTTCCATGATACCGAGCGCACGGTGCTGGTGGAAAAGCAGTTGCAGGTCGAGCAATTGCCCGACCTGCCGCTGGAGCGCGACGCCGCCACCACCGCCGCCTGGATCAGACAGGTGCTGGCCGGCGAGGTTCCCGTGCCGCCCTCGATCGCCGAGCAGGTCGAACAATGTCTGATGGCATCAGGCAGGATCGCAGCATCGCGCGTCGCGTAGGTCGGATCAGGGCGCAGGCCGTAATCCGACAACCACCCCGCCACCGTTTACAATGCCGTCTTTGTAATCAGCAGCGACCGGAATAATTTATATGGCAAAACAATTTGATGTGGCAGTGATCGGCGCGGGCGCGGCCGGCATGATGTGTGCGGCAGTGGCCGCCCAGCAGGGCAAGCGCGTGGTGATCATCGATCATGCCGCCAAGCTGGCCGAAAAGATCCGCATCTCGGGCGGCGGGCGCTGCAATTTCACGAATATCCACGCCGGTCCGCAGCACTTCCTGTCGGAGAACCCGCACTTCTGCAAGAGTGCGCTGTCGCGCTACACGCCGCAGGATTTCCTGGCGCTGGTGAAAAAACACCGCATCGGCTACCACGAGAAGCACAAGGGCCAGCAGTTCTGCAACGAATCGGCCGAGCAGATCATCGAGATGCTCAAGGACGAGTGCGCCGGCGGCGGCGTGCACTGGCGCATGCCGTGCAAGATCGACAGCGTGGCGCAGCAGGATGACGGCGGCTTTCTGCTGCACACCGACAGCGGCGAGATCGAGGCGGCCAGTGTCGTGATCGCCACCGGCGGGCTGTCGATTCCGAAGATCGGCGCGACCGACTTTGCCTACCGCATCGCCAAACAATTTGACCTGAAGATGGTCGAGCCGCGTCCGGCGCTGGTGCCGCTGACGTTCGACCCTGCCAGCTGGGCGCCGTTTGCCGAACTGTCCGGCATCGCACTGGAAGTCGATGTGGAGACGGGCAGCCTGAAAGGGCGCAAGCCCACCGGTGCGCGCTTCCGCGAAGACTTGCTGTTTACCCATCGCGGCCTGTCCGGTCCGGCGATTTTGCAAATTTCCAGTTTCTGGCAGCCCGGCACGCCCATCGTCATCAACCTGCTGCCGGAAGTGGACGTGGCGCAAGTGCTGATCGAAGGCAAAGGCAGCCTGAAAAAGCAGCTGGGCAATATCGTCTCGCAGTGGCTGCCGGAGCGCCTGGCCGATTGCCTGCTGGCCGTCAATGGCCTGGCGGCCGACGCCCGCATCGCCGACATGCCGGACGCGCAGCTGCGCAAGCTGGGGCAGGCCATCAATGCCTGGTCCATCGTGCCGAACGGCTCGGAAGGCTACCGCAAGGCGGAAGTGACGCGCGGCGGCATCGATACGCGCGAGCTGTCGCAGCAGACCATGATGGCCAACAAGGTGCCGGGCCTGTACTTTATCGGCGAGTCGGTCGACGTGACGGGCTGGCTGGGCGGCTATAACTTCCAGTGGGCCTGGGCCTCGGGCGCGGCAGCCGGGGTGGCACTGCAATAACGATGTTGCGGTAGAATAAGGGGACGCCACAGCGCGTCCATTTATTTGCGTGGTTTACGCCACAGCCGCACGGCCCTCCCGGGCTGTAAACCAGGCGCAAGCAGGGAAGGGCTTCCCTTTCCTGATAAAAGCTGCTACTATCTACCTCTTCCTATACACCACCTCAACGGTTTGAATTTTACATGACCACTATTCGCCTTAAAGAAAACGAGCCGTTCGAAGTCGCAATGCGTCGCTTCAAACGCACCATCGAAAAAACGGGTCTGCTGACCGAATTGCGCGCACGCGAATTCTACGAAAAGCCAACAGCTGAGCGCAAGCGCAAGCTGGCAGCTGCTGTCAAGCGTCATTACAAACGCATCCGCAGCCAACAACTGCCGAAAAAATTATTCTAAGACTGTTCAGTCAGAACCAACCCGGGTAGCACGGCGCATTGTTCGCCACGGGTTTTGTTTTGATTCGCCTGAGGTACTGCTTCAGATGAGTCGCATACCCGCTCCGGTTCGCCGCAGCGGGTTTTCGCTTTTGTGGCCTGCACGTACGAGTCGCCAATAACACCAATAACGAGGATAGCCATGAGCCTGAAAGACCAAATTACCGAAGACATGAAAAATGCCATGCGCGCCAAGGACACCGGCAAGCTGGGCACGGTTCGCCTGCTGCTCGCCGAAATCAAGCGCAAGGAAGTCGACGAGCGCATCGAGCTGACGGACGCGCACGTGACGGCCATCGTTGAAAAAATGATCAAGCAGCGCAAGGATTCGATCACGCAGTTCGAAGCCGGCGGCCGCGCCGACCTGGCTGACATCGAAAAAGCCGAGCTGGTGCACCTGACCGGCTACATGCCTGCCGGCCTGTCGGACGACGAAGTGGCGGCGGAAGTGGCTGCCGCCGTGGCTGCCTCGGGCGCCGCCGGTCCGCAGGACATGGGCAAAGTGATGGCCATCGTCAAGCCGAAGCTGGCTGGCCGCGCCGACATGACCGTGGTGTCGGCCTTGGTGAAAAAAGCCCTGGCCCCAGCTGCCTGAGCCTGATCTGCAAGCCATAACGGCTGCCGGTGGACCCGCCGGCAGCCGCAGCGCCACACGTTGACCTGGATCAACATCCGGCCGCGTGCGGTAGTATAGTCTGACCTATAACAAGACCGCCCTCGCCAGTGATACCACAATCTTTCATTTCCGATTTGCTCAACCGCGTCGACATCGTCGATGTCGTCGGGCGCTATGTGCAGCTGAAAAAAGGCGGCGCCAATTTCATGGGCTTGTGCCCGTTCCACAGTGAAAAGTCGCCCAGCTTTACCGTCAGTCCCACCAAGCAGTTCTATCACTGCTTCGGCTGCGGCGCGCATGGCACCTCGATCGGCTTCCTGATCGAGTATTCGGGCATGGGCTTTGTCGATGCCGTCAAGGACCTGGCGCAGAACGTCGGCATGGTGGTGCCCGAAGCGGACGACAAGATTCCGCCGGCCCAGCGCGCGCAGATCCAGGCGCAAAGCCTGGCGCTGTCCGACGCCATGACGCAGGCCTGCGATTATTATCGTGGCCAGCTGCGCCACGCGCCCGACGCCATCGCCTACCTGAAAAACCGCGGCCTGACCGGCGAAGTGGCGGCCCGCTTCGGCATGGGCTACGCACCGGGCGGCTGGGACAATCTGCGCTCCGTGTTTGCCGATTACGAAGTGCTGGCGCTGGTGGAAGCGGGGCTGGTGATCGACAAGGTCGATGAAGAAGGCAATAACCGCAAGCGTTATGACCGTTTCCGCGAACGCATCATGTTCCCGATCCGTAATACCAAGGGTCAGGTAATCGCGTTCGGCGGCCGCGTGCTCGACCATGGCGAACCGAAATACCTGAATTCGCCGGAGACCCCCTTGTTTTCCAAGGGATTCGAACTATATGGGCTGTTCGAGGCGCGCCAGGCGATCCGCGACGCCGGCTATGTGCTGGTGACGGAAGGCTATATGGACGTGGTGGCACTGGCGCAGATGGGCTTTCCGCAAGCGGTGGCTACCCTGGGCACGGCGTGTACGCCGACCCACGTGCAAAAACTGCTGCGCCAGACCGACAACGTGATTTTCAGTTTCGACGGCGACAAGGCCGGCCGCCGCGCCGCGCGCCGCGCGCTCGAAGCCAGTTTGCCGCACGTGTCGGACAATAAGACCATCAAGTTCCTGTTCCTGCCGTCCGAGCACGATCCGGACAGCTATATCCGTGAATTCGGCGCCGAAGGCTTCGAGCGGCAGGTGCATGAAGCGATGCCGCTGTCGCAATTCCTGCTCAAGGAAGTGTCGGGCGAGCACGACCTGTCGGAACCGGAAGGGCGGGCGCGGGTGCAGTTCGATGCCAAGCCGCTGCTGCAATTGATGGCGCCGTCGTCGCTGCGCCTGCAGATCGTGCGCGGCCTGGCGCAGCTGACACAGTCGACCCCGGCCGAGATCGAGGCGCTGTTCGAGCTGGCCAAGCCGGTCGCCGTGGCGCGCCGCGCGCCGCCGAAGTCGGGCCGTCCGGTGCCGGTCGGGCTGGAACTGAAGATCATGCGCATGCTGGTGGCGCATCCACCTTTGACGCTGCAGATCGACGAAGCGGCGCTGGTTGCCTTCCAGCACCTGGGGCCCGATGCGGCGCACAGCCTGGGGCAACTGGTGGCCGTGGGGCAGGCGCTGGGCGAGCACGGCAGTTTTGCCGCGCTGGCGCAGCAATTGAAGGAGCTGGGCAGCGAATACGACGAGATCATCGGCGAGATCGCGGCCGGCACCGAGTCCGATTACGACAGCGAACTATCGTGGCTGGTGAGTACCATCCGCGAGATCAAACTGAACGCCCTGAAAGCGGAATTGCAGCAATTGTTTGCGTCGGGTTTGCCATCGGAGAAAATTGGTGTACGCTACCGCGAAATCATGCAGGAGCAGGGCGAACTGGAGCGCCAGCGTGATGCGGAATTGGTAAATCGGTAACGTTGCCTGTAGGATATTGTACGGACTGGAAAAACATTTTTCGCGTGCTATAATTAAATGCTAAGTATTGTGTGCTTTGGCAAGCTAGTTCTGTTCGTAAATAGTATTTGTTTTCAGTAAGTTAGGCTCTTGATCGGCGCAGGGATCGCGTCGGCAGCCAGGGCCAACCGGCGGTAATAACGCGCCAGGCTCTCGCTCCCCATGCGGTCGGATGCAGTATTTTCTGCCGAAAACGGCTGGCGACAGCCGCCGGACAGGAAGTGCTGCGCTTGATGCGGATCGTGGCCGATGAGGTGTAAGTAACGTAACAGTGTCGGACCTGCATAGTCGGCAGGTTCGAAGATGGTGGCTTCCGTGGAGAGACGCGGGGGCTGGCAGCAAACTTTATCCTAATCCACCGTAAAGCAAGTCGTTGTGTAATCGAAAGCGCCTGTGCCAATCAAGAAACCCGAATCCAAAGCGGCTGTGAAGCCCACTAAAGTTACCACGAAAGCCGAAAAGGCGCTGGACCGGCCCGAAACGCGCGTGATCAGCGCGCCCGTGGTCAGCCAGACGACCGATGCCGCCACCCTGGCGGCGATCGATACGTCAGGCTATGTCTTGCCGTCGGTAAAAGTGCCAGGCCGCCGCGGCCGCAAGCCAAAAGAATTCCAGCCAGAAAATGACGAAGTTGCCGCGCTGAACGCCGTAGAGCGGGCCGAACTGAAAGCCGTCGACAAGGCCAAGGCCAAGGACCGCAAGGCGAAAGAGCGCGCGCTGCTGAAAGACGCGTTTTCGTCCGATACGGAAGCGAGCGAGGAAGAACTCGAGCGCCGGCGCCAGAAACTCAAGACCCTGATCAAGTTCGGCAAGGAGCGCGGTTTCCTGACCTACGCCGAGATCAACGATCACCTGCCCGAAAATATTGTCGATCCGGAAGCCATCGAAGGCATTATCGGCACCTTCAACGACATGGGCATCGCCGTCTACGAACACGCGCCGGACGCGGAAACGTTGCTGCTGTCCGACAACGTTGCCGTAGTCACCAGCGATGACGAAGCGGAAGCGGCGGCCGAAGCGGCGCTGTCGACGGTCGACTCCGACTTCGGCCGCACCACCGACCCGGTGCGCATGTACATGCGCGAAATGGGTTCGGTCGAACTGCTGACGCGCGAAGGCGAGATCGAGATTGCCAAGCGCATCGAAGACGGCCTGAAAGACATGATACAGGCCATTTCCGCCTGCCCCGTGACGATCGCCGAGATCATCGCCGCCGCCGACCGCATTGCCAACGACGAGACCAAGATCGATGAAATCGTCGACGGCCTGGTCGATGACAACGAGCCCGTTGTCGCGCCGGTCGTGACCGCGCCGGTCGAGGAAGACGAGGACGACGGCGAAGCCGAAGAAGAGGAAGAAGGGGAAGAGGAAGAAGCGAGCGCGTCTGGCGCCGCCGGTTTCTCGGCCGAACAGCTGGAAACGCTGAAACGCACGGCGCTGGAAAAATTCGCCGTGATTTCCCAGCAGTTCGACAAGATGCGCCGCGCCTTTGAAAAAGAAGGCTACAACTCGAAACCGTACGCCAAGGCGCAGGAAGCGATCTCGCAGGAGCTGCTGGGCATCCGCTTTACCGCCAAGGTGGTGGAAAAGCTGTGCGACACCCTGCGTGGCCAGGTCGACGAAGTGCGCCATATCGAGAAACAGATCCTCGACGTGGCCGTCAACCGCTGCGGCATGCCGCGCGCCCACTTCATCAAGGTCTTCCCTGGCAATGAAACCAATCTCGACTGGGTCGATGGCGAGGTCAACGCAGGACACGCCTACAGCGCCATCCTGGGCCGCAACATTCCGACCGTCAAGGAACTGCAGCAGCGCCTGATCGACCTGCAGGCGCGCGTGGTGCTGCCGCTGCCGGACCTGCGCAACATCAACCGCCAGATGGCGGCCGGTGAAATGAAGGCGCGCAAGGCCAAGCGCGAAATGACCGAGGCCAACTTGCGCCTGGTGATCTCGATCGCCAAGAAATACACGAACCGCGGCCTGCAATTCCTCGACCTGATCCAGGAAGGCAACATCGGCCTGATGAAGGCGGTCGACAAGTTCGAATACCGCCGCGGCTACAAGTTCTCGACCTATGCCACCTGGTGGATCCGCCAGGCGATCACCCGCTCGATCGCCGACCAGGCGCGCACCATCCGTATTCCCGTGCATATGATCGAGACGATCAACAAGATGAACCGCATCTCGCGTCAGATCCTGCAGGAAACCGGCGCCGAACCCGATCCGGCCACCCTGGCGATCAAGATGGAAATGCCGGAGGACAAGATCCGCAAGATCATGAAAATCGCCAAGGAACCGATCTCGATGGAAACGCCGATCGGCGACGACGACGATTCCCACCTGGGCGACTTCATCGAGGACAACAACACCCTGGCGCCTGCCGATGCAGCGTTGCACGCATCGATGCGCGGCGTGGTCAAGGACGTGCTGGACTCGCTGACGCCGCGCGAAGCGAAAGTGCTGCGCATGCGTTTCGGCATCGAAATGTCCACCGACCACACGCTGGAAGAAGTCGGCAAGCAGTTCGACGTCACGCGCGAGCGCATCCGCCAGATCGAAGCGAAGGCGCTGCGCAAGCTGCGCCACCCATCGCGCTCCGACAAGCTGAAAAGCTTCCTGGAAGGTAATTAAAGCCCCCGCAGGGCTTGACGTAGGCGGCGGTTCCCCCTATGCTCGCGTGTCCGTTTCACAACGGCCACGCGAGGCAGGCTGCACCGCCTGCCACGCCAGCACCACCCCGGGCCTCTAGCTCATGCTTGGTTAGAGCAGCGGACTCATAATCCGTTGGTGCCGTGTTCGACTCACGGGAGGCCCACCAGAATTTGCTGTAAAAACAAAGGGTTAGCCTCGGGCTAGCCCTTTCTCATTTCTACAGTCAACATCGTTAATTTTTCGCAGTGACATCGTTTGTGCTGATGCTGAATTTGGTGGACACTCCTCAATAGACAATTCAAACGGGCGATCACGAGCGCGACCGTGACGATCGATGACGATCTTTACCACAGGCACTCGAACTGGCCGATCCGGCAATGGACAAGGCCGATCTCTTCCACGAAGCGCTCAAGATTTTTATGCGGAGGCAACGGGCCAGGCGACTGGCTGCCGCAGGGGCTTCAATGGCCGACATGCCTGATATTCCAAGCGCCGGCCGGACGTCGGACAAATACCAATCGCAATGAAAACAAACATGACAATTGAACTGAAAACCGAAGACATTGTAGTTGGCACCGGCAAGGCCGCCGCCCGTGGCGCACTGGTCACGGCCCACTATCGCGGCTGGCTGGAAGACGGCACCGAGTTCGATTCCTCGCACCAGCGCGGCGAGCCGTTCCGCTGTGTGCTGAGCAATAACAAGGTGATACAGGGCTGGATCCTCGGTTTGACCGGCATGCAGGTGGGCGGCAGGCGCAAGCTGTGGGTGCCGGCGCATCTGGCGTATGGCGAGCGGCAGGTAGGGGTGATACCGCCCAACTCCAGTTTGACATTCGAGATTGAATTGCTGGAAGTGCTGACGCGCGATTGATCCTCGACGCACCACTTCTTCATTCTTCCCTGCGGCCTTTGAGCAGCAGTCGCTGCACTTCCTTGAGCAGCTTGTCGATCGGCACCGGTTTGCGGAAAAAGCTGTCATACGCAATCTCGGCGTGGTCGCGCACGATGCCGGCGCTGCACAGGATAAAGGGGATGGGGCGCAGCCCGGCGTCGGCGCGCCAGGCTCGGCACAGGTCGGCGCCGTCCATCACCGGCATCATGAAATCGGAAACGACAATTGCCGGCTGTTCGAGCGCGGCGGCGGCCAGCGCCTGGCCGCCGTTGGCGGCGGTCGCCACGCGATAGCCGCTGTATTCGAACAGCATGGTATAGGTCGACAGGATATCGAACTCGTCGTCGACGAGCAGGACAAGCTTGCCGTCGGGCTTGGCGTCCGGTTGCGCAATATGGTCGCTCATGGCCGCTCGCTATAGCGCGATGTCCGGCACGACCGCACCGGCGACGGCAGCCTTGACCGACATGCCGCTGTCATTGATGACGAGGATATGATTGGCCGCGTCGTAGCTGTTTTCGCGCAGCTTGAGCACGCCGATCTGGCGCCGGTTGATGCCGTGCACGTCGACAAAGCGCAGCAGGATGATGTTCTCAAACAGCATTGAGGCCGACATGTCGCCATGCAGCTGGTCCTGGCCGAAGTAGGGCAGTTCCTGCGTGAAAAAGGTGGTGACGTTGCTGCAGCGCAGTTCGTTGACAAAGGCCGCCAGGAACGAGCGCGAGCGGCCGTCGTGCACGATGATGTCGCGCAGGCCGTCGATGCCGTCGACCATCAGGCGCGAGACCTTGCGCTCCTTGATGTTGCGCAGTACCTGCTGGGCCAGGCGGTCGATCAGTATTTCCAGCGGCGGATGCCAGATGATCTGCAGTGCGCCGCTGTCGTGGTACGGCTGCAGTTCGATGCCGATACTGGCGGCCTTTTCCATCAGGCGCGACGGCGATTCGTAGAAGCCGGCGATCAGACAGTTTTCGCCGCGCTGCAGGCCTTCGTGGATAAAGTGCAGGCCCATCAGTGTCTTGCCCACGCCGGGGTTGCCCAGCAGCGCGGTGGTCGAGCCCTTCGCAATCCCGCCCTGCGTCAGGTCATCGATGCCCTGGATGCCGAAGCCCAGGCGCTGGCGCGAAATGCCGGGCGCGGCGCCCGAGGTCGAACTGATCGCTTCCAGGCGCGGATACATGACCAGCCCGTCTTCGCCCACTTCGACGACATGGCGGCCCAGCAAATGCTTGCTGCCGCGCAGCTTGAAGACCTTGATTTCGCGGATCAGCTGCAGTCCGTGCTCGAACTGGCTCAGTTCGATCAGGCCGTCGACCAGCGTGTTTTCCGAGTCGGCCACATTGCCTTCGGTGGGCGACAGCAAAAAGGTCGTGCACTGCATGGTCGAGACCAGCGAATTGAGCGAGAGCATGAATTCGGACAGCGCCAGGTCGGACGGCCTGGCGTCGCGCACGGTGCGGAAACCATCGATGATCATGATGTCGGGCCGCTGTTCGGCTAGCGTGGCGGCGATTGACTTGAGCAGCTCGCGCAGGCCGCCCTTGAGCAGGTCCGGGTAGGCGCCGATAAACAGGATGCGGTCGCCCACCAGGGTTTCGTCGAAGAAGGAAAAGCTGCTCAGGTGATTGAGCATCTTGTCGTGGGTTTCCGCGATCAGGGTCAGGATCAGGACCTTCTTGCCCTGGTGTGCATGATGGAAACCGATCTGGCAGGCAAGCGTGGTCTTGCCGCTGCCGGCCAGGCCCTGGATCAGGTACAGGCTGTGTGCCGGGAAACCGCCGCCCAGAATATGATCCATGCCGGCCACGCCGGTATGCAACAGGGGGATGCGGGGTACCGAATTGTTTCTGGTGGTCATGTCAATCTCATCATGGACTTCGGACCGGCTGTGGCGGTCCCGCTCACAGCGGCTACTGGGCGGTGGAGCGTTTGAAAGGCAGGCAATCTATGGTAGCCATTATAGCAAGCCGGACGCCATGTCCATTGCCGTTTCCCTGCCGGATTCACACCACGGCCATATTTTTCAATGCAGCAGCAATCTCGCGCAGGCTGGTCAACTCGAACGTGGGCACTGCTGCCGAGGTGTTGGCCAGCTGTTCCGGGTTGTACCAGCAGCTGTCGATGCCATACCGGTTCGCGCCGAGGATATCGGCGTCGAGCCGGTCGCCGATAATGATGGCCTGGTCCTTGCTTGCCGGGCGAGCGGCCATGTTCATGGCGTATTCGAAAAAGCGCACATCGGGCTTGGCGTAACCGCACGCTTCCGAGGTGGCGACAAACGAAACATGCTGCTGCAAGCCGGAGCTGGCAATGCGGCGGTTCTGGATCGCGTCCACGCCGTTGGTGATGATGCCCACTTCGCCGACCGCGGCCAGCGTGGCGCACAGCTCGATGGCGCCGTCGATCAGCACCACCGTGTCGGACAGCGACTCCAGGTACAGCCGGCTGGCCAGTTCCGGGTCGAGTACCAGGCCGGCGGCCAGGAAGGTCTGACGGAAACGCTCGACCTTCAGGAAATCCTTGGTCACCGTGCCATGTTCGAAGGCGCGCCACAGCGCCACGTTGATCGGCTGGTAATGGCTGAACAGGGATGCGGTGCTGCCGCCCGCGCCCAGTTGCTGCATGGTGCGCACAAACGAGAGGTTTTCGGAGGCCTTGAAGTCGAGCAGGGTGTCGTCGAGGTCGAACAGGAAAAGTGTGTGCTTCATATCGGTGCATTCAAAAAACAATGTTGCATCCTAGCATGCGCCGCTTTTCTGATCAGGCCGTCACCCACCAGCCGAGCAGGGTTTCGTCATCGTCGTCATCGAGATTGGCATAGATATTGGCGAAATACCATTCCACGCCAGTGGCCTCGCGAAATGCATCGAACGGTCCGTTGACATGGTAGATGCCGTGGCGGCCCGGCACGCTGAAGGTCAGGTTGCCCTGGTACTGGCCGTCGAGCGTGCCGCCCAACTGTTCCTGTACCTCGCGTTCGAGCTTTTCCACCGCCTCGTCGGGCACCTGGTCGGCATAGATCTGGATGCAGAAGTTGCCGCCGCGTGTCAGCACTTCGGCCGGTGCGCAAGGGTCCTTGATGCTGACGATGTCGCCGCGCGCCAGGTTCAGCGTCAGGCCGGGCGAGGCCAGCAGTTCGTAGACATCGTCGTCGATCTGGCGTGCCGGCAGCGATTCGTACACGGGGCCGTTTTCGTTTTCGCCCGCCAGTACGCGGATATGGGGCAAGCCCTCGCAGTCAAAGTCGTCCATGGTGCCTTTCGTAAATAAGGCATGGATTGTACAGGCGAAAAAAAAGCACGCCGCAGCGTGCTTTCAAAGGAGAGTGGGGTACGCAAATCAGTTATACGCGGTGATGCTGCTGCGGAATTGTTCGAAACCGGCGCGGGCAGCCTTGTAGCAGTTGCCGGCAGCCACTTCCAGGCCGGCGCGGTCCAGTACTTCGACGGTGCCGCGGCGGTACTGGATCAGGCCTTCGTCCTGCAACTTGCGGGCGGTGACGGTAATGCTTTCGCGGCGCACGCCAAGCATGTTGGCCATGGTGTCCTGCGTGACTTTCAATTCGTTCGACAGCGAGCGATCCAGGCGGTCGAGCAACCAGCGGCACAGTTTCTGTTCGATGCTGCAATGACGGCCACCGACCACGTTCTGCGCCATCTGGGCAAACATGGCGCTGGTGTAGCGCATCAGCAATTGGGCCAGGGCGCCGCCTTCATTGAAGACTTCACGCAGGAAGGCCGTTTTCAGGCGGTAGCCATAGCCGGCGCTTTGCACGACAGCGGTGCAGGTGGCGCGTTCGGCTTCGTACAGCGTCACGCCAGCGACGCCTTCACGGCCAACCACGGCGATCTCGGTGGTGGCGCCGTCTTCCATCACGTACAGCAGAGAGACGATGGCGTTGGTCGGGAAGTAGGTGTATTCGATCTTGTCGCCAAAGTCGAACAGGTGCTTGCCAGCAGGCAAGGCAACCAGTTCCAGCTGGCAGAACAGACGTTCCAGATCGGTACGCGACAAGGCCCGCAGCAATTCGTTCTGCTGGGCACCGGTGATGCTGATCATGGGCGAGCTTGATGCCTTGGCCGGGGCCGCGCTCCAGTCGCGTGCGGCTGGGGTGCTGGTAACGGCTGGGGACAGGTTGCTGTAAGCTTTGTACATGATGTGACCTCGTCTTGTGATCTTGTTGATTGGCGTATGACTGCTGTTTTGTATTCGGTGCTGCGTCGTGCTTTGCAATGACTCCACTATAGGACGTCGGCGCGGCCAGCGGCATCGGATGAGCCGACGCGCTTATGTAGGCTAGGAACATTGCCCCGTGTCATCCCATTCCTACGTCAGCAAATTGCAAGCATGGCAAGGGCCGCTTTCCCTTGTATATAGTCAGGGAAAGCGGCGATGTCACACGGAGGCGTCAGTGGTGGCGATTCAGGCGCGCGGCATGCGCGATTTTTTGGCAGGGGGCAAGGCAGGTGTGGCGGGGGCAAGCTGGCGCTGTTGCCAGGCGCGCAGTTTCTCTGCGTAGGCGGCCAGCTCTTCCTGATACATATCGAGAATGCACCAGGTACAGCCGCTGTTGCAGCACTCGTTATCGCCTGGCCGGACAGGCGGCTGCGGCGCTGGATCGTGGGGGAGGGAGGTGCTGCTCATGATGGTGGAAAATAAGGCGATGGCTGACATGATACTGCATGGCGCGGGGCCGCCGGGGCGCTGGTTTTGCCCGGAAATCACGGTTTCCGTGTACAGTTGCGCTGAATTAGGGTATCGTTTACAGCACTGATATTGTATCTTCTGCGCGCGATGTTCCGCCGGCGCGATCTCCGCCGCCATCGCAGCACACTTCCCCGACGCTCCCGCACTCGCCGCACAGCCTGCCTCGGAGCACAGAGGTGCAGCAAGAACAATCATCCGGCTTGCAAGACGTAGCTGCTGCGCCCTGAAATGTTGTTTATTGAGAAAGCATGGCTTCCGCAGTGCGGAGGCACACCAAAATTTATGTCCGAAACCGAAACGACTCCTACGCCCGACCCGGCGATTGCCCCTGACGCGGCGCCTGTCGCCGCTGCTGTTCCTGCTACTGCTGTACCTGTTCCCGCCACTGCTACTCCTGCCCCTGCCGCTCCCGCTGTCCCGCCGCCTGCCGTCAGCTTTGCCGATTTCGGCCTGGCACCCGATATCCTGCGCGCGCTGACCGAACAGGGCTATACCCATCCGACCCCGATCCAGGAGCAAGCCATTCCGGTGGTGCTGCAAGGACGCGATGTGATGGGTGCCGCGCAGACCGGTACCGGCAAGACGGCTGGCTTCTCGCTGCCGATCATCCAGTTGCTGCTGGCCCACGCCAGCAGCAGCATGTCGCCGGCGCGCCATCCGGTGCGTGCGCTGATCCTGACGCCAACGCGCGAGCTGGCGGTGCAGGTGGCTGAAAATGTCAAGGCCTATGCCAAGCATACGCCGCTGCGCTCGACCGTCGTGTTTGGCGGCATGGACATGAAACCGCAGACCGTGATCCTGCGCGGCGGGGTGGAAATCGTCATCGCCACGCCGGGCCGCCTGCTCGACCATATCGAACAGAAGAACATCAGCCTGGGCCAGGTACAGATGCTGGTCATGGATGAAGCCGACCGCATGCTGGACATGGGCTTTTTGCCGGACTTGCAGCGCATTATCAATCTGCTGCCGAAACAGCGGCAGAACCTGATGTTCTCGGCCACGTTCTCGCCGGAAATCAAGAAGCTCGCTGCCACCTTCCTCAACGATCCGCTGACGATCGAAGTGGCGCGCAGCAACCAGACGGCCGACAAGGTCACGCAGGTAGTCTACAAGGTGCCGGAAGACCAGAAGCACGCCCTGGTGGCGCATCTGCTGCGCCAGCGCGACCTGAAGCAGGTAATCGTGTTCTCGAACACCAAGATCGGTGCCTCGCGCCTGGCGCGCGTGCTGGAGCAGGAGGGTATGAGCGCCACCGCGATTCACGGCGACAAGAGCCAGCAGGAACGCATGGCGGCACTGGAATCGTTCAAGAAGGGCGAGATCGATGTGCTGGTGGCCACCGACGTGGCCGCGCGCGGACTCGATATTTCCGACCTGCCTTGCGTGATCAATTTCGACCTGCCGTACAACGCCGAAGATTATGTGCACCGCATTGGCCGTACCGGCCGCGCCGGCGCTTCGGGCGATGCGATTTCGATCTATTCCGACAAGGACGAGCGCCTGCTGGCCGATATCGAAAAACTGATCAAGCAGACCGTCAAGCGCGGCGACCTGGGCGGCTTCTCGCCGGCGCCGGCACGTTCGGCCGACAGCGAGCGCCGTCCGCCGCGCCGCGCCGAAGGCGAAGTGCGTGCGCCGCGTCATGCGCCCGAGAGCGACATACGTTCGTCGAGCCGTCCGCCAGAACGTGGCGGTCGTCCTGCCTTCGGTCCTGGCGCACGCCGCGAGAAAGTCGATCCATGGTTTCTGAAGCCGTATGAACCCAGCAAGGCGGCACCGGTCGTCAATGCTGCCAATGTCCCGCCAGTGAAGTCAAAGCAGAAGATCGCCGTGCTGCTCGGCGGCAGCCCCAAGGCTTGACGGCTTGCGGGCGGCCATGCCCGCTCGTCCATGCGATGCCGCTTGTCCCGCTGGCGCCGGGGTGCATGTGATGCTCCGGCGTGCGGCAGGCAACGCTTTATGCTGTCAGCCGACCAGCGCCGGCCAGATCCGCAAGTCAATCACCGCAGCATTTTAATCTCGCAGTGACGGCGCAATCCATGCGCGATAAAAAGCCGACGGCTCCCGGCAAACAGAGGGGCGGCGTCGGCGCAATAAAAATGGTTTTCAATTATAATAATGCAATAGTTTTTCAATTATAATTCAAAGCCTCTTTTTTATTTCGGCGTAATTGTGACAAGGTGTAAAACCGTCGCACATCGTTTGAAATATGCTGCCTGTCCCGCGCCGCCCATATATGATGCATGAATCAACATCTGGAAAACTCCTGGCGCGAGTAAATGATTGTCAATGTTTTAATTTTTCAACGGTTTGCCCTGTGCTGATAGCGACTCGCGCCTTGCACGTCTGCGCGCAGCAAAATCGTCAGAAATTTGTTCAGGATTAATTGAGTGAATGCCGACCTCACGTATCATGCCCGCTGTCAGCACGGATATGGCCACTGCGAGATTGAAGGCGGTGGTGATATGGGCGGCAAATAAAGTTTGGTAGTAAAACAGCGTTTCCCTTATTATGCAATTTATATGATGTGCGCATGGCGTGGAACGTGCATGCAAGGCTGATGGCGCTGGAAAGCTTGGCATTGCCTGCCAATCGCGGCTGCTTTTTGTTCAGCATAGGTGGCGGCGTCCCGAGGCGGCCGCGAAACAAGGTGATGAGCCTGTTTGGGTTCAACACCTTGTATTTTTTATGCCTATGGCAATTGAAAGTTGAAGATGATTCCTTTAGTTAAAGTTGGTTTTCCCGACAAGCAGGTATTGATGCCTGCGCTCGAACAGGTTCTTTACAGTGGCCAGGTGGGCGAAGGAGAGGCGGTCTACGAGTTCGAACGACGCTTTGCCGAACATTTCGGGCTGCCGTTTGCTTTGGGCATGAGCAGTGGCACGGCGGCACTGCATGCCGCCTTGCACCTGGCGCGCGTGGCGCCCGGCGATGAAGTGATTTCTACCAGCATGACGGCCGAGCCTACCAATGTCGTCATCCTGCAAATGGGCGCGGTGCCCGTGTTTGCCGATGTGGATGCCGCGTCGGGCAATCTCGATCCCGCAGCCATCGAGGCGAGCATCACCCCCAGGACCAAGGCCATCCTGATCGTGCATTATGCTGGCATGCCGGTGCGTCTGGCTGAAATTGCCGCGATCGCGCGGCGCCACGGCATTGCGCTGATTGAGGACTGCGCGCATGCCATGGGGGCGCGTTACGATGGCGCGGCAATTGGCACCATCGGCGACTTTGCGATTTTTTCACTGCAGGCCATCAAGCACATGACGTCGGTCGACGGCGGCATGCTGACCATGCGCGATGCATCGCTGATACGCGAGGCCCGGAAATTCCGCTGGTTTGGCCTGGAGAAAGGCGTGGCCCGTACCGAAGTCGATATCACCTCGATCGGCTACAAGTACAACATGAACAATGTGACGGCCACCATCGGCCTGGCGCAGCTGCAGGACATCGACGCCCGCGTGCTGAATCCGCACAAGGAAAATGGCCGCTATTTTGACCGCGAAATCGGCGCCATTGGCGGCCTGTCCGTTGCCGCATTCGACGAGTTGGCCGAGCCGAGCTACTGGCTGTACACGGTCCTGTCCGACGACTCCGACGATGTCGAGCGGCGCCTGGCCGCCATCGGCGTGATGGCGTCCAAGCTGCATCGTCCGAATCACCTGCACACCATTTTCAAGGGGTTTGCCGGTCCTTTGCCGCAACTTGATACCTATTATCGCCGCATGGTGCATATTCCCTGCGGCTGGTGGCTGGGCGCGGAAGACCGCGAACGCATTGTCGATGCACTGAAAAAGGGCTGAGCGATGTCCGTGCTGTCGTTGTTTGGCGTGGTCAATACGCCCGAAATGGAAGCTGCGGTGCTGGAAGTGCTGCGTTCCGGCCGCATCGCCTCCGGGCCGCACGTGGCCGCGTTCGAAAGCGGCCTGGCTGCCTTGCTCGACCAGGCGCATGTGGTAACCACGGTCGACATGAGCAATGCCATGCAACTGGCCCTGTACCTGGCCGGCGTGCGCGCCGGCGATGACGTCCTGACCACCGCCTTTGCCTGCATGTCGACCAATTCGGCCATCGCCGTGTCTGCGGCACGACCGGTGTGGGTGGATGTGGCGCCCGGTACGGCCTGCATGGACGTGGCCGATTTTGAACGTGCCATCACGCCCGCCACGCGCGCCGTGATCCTGTATCATGCGGCCGGCTATCCGGCGCCGGCACGCGAGATTGCCGCTATCTGCCGCCAGCGCGGCATTGCACTGATCGAAGACTGCGATAACGCGCTGCTGGCCCAGGTCGATGGCGGCCAGGTTGGCACCTTTGGCGATTTTGCCGTTTTTTCGTTCTACCCGAACCGGCAGATCAATGCCACCGAAGGCGGCGCGCTGGCCTGTCGCGATCCGCGGGACGCCGCCGCGGCGCGCAAGTTGCGCCGTTTCGGTATCGACGCCAGCAGTTTTCGCGATGGGCGCGGCGAAATCAATCCGCAGTCCGATATTCCCGTGGTCGGCTGGTCGATGGCCATGAACAATTTATGCGCGGCCCTGGGCGCGGCACAATTGTCCGGTGTGACCGAACGCCTGCGCCAGACGCGCGTCCACGCGCAGCATATCCGGCAGGCGCTGGCCGGCCTGCCGGGCGTGACCCTGCTGGAGGGCGCGGCCGGCGCGGAGCCTTCCTATTGGGCGGTATTGATCGCCGTTGAGCAGCGCGATACCGTGCTTGCCGGCCTGAAGGCACGCGGCGTGGCGGCGTCGATATTGCATCAACGCAACGACATCTATACCGGATTCCAGGCATGCGTGCGCGAGTTGCCGCATACCGATGTATTACAACGCAGTGTGATCGCCCTGCCATGTGGCTGGTGGCTGTCCACACAGGATATCGGCCGCCTGATCGGCGCAGTGGAAAGCGCGCTGCACGAGGCTGCCGCTATCGCGCTGCAGACGAGCTAATTTTACCCTTACCCTTATTTGGACTAACATGTTTGATAATAAAGTTTTAATGATTACTGGCGGCACCGGATCTTTTGGCAACACCGTGCTGAACAGGTTCTTAAACACTAATGTCAAAGAAATCATTGTTTTCAGCCGCGACGAAAAGAAGCAGGAAGACATGCGCATTGCGCTCAATAACGATAAGGTGAAATTCCATATCGGTGATACGCGCGATTATCAAAGCATCGCCCAGGCCATGGCCGGCGTCGATTATGTGTTCCATGCGGCGGCCCTGAAGCAAGTACCCTCGTGCGAATTCTATCCGATGGAAGCGGTGCGGACGAACGTGCTGGGAACCGAAAATGTCCTCAACGCGGCAATCGCCAACCAGGTCAAGAAAGTCATTCTGCTCAGTACCGACAAGGCAGTCTATCCGATCAACGCCATGGGTATTTCCAAGGCGATGGCTGAAAAGGTACTGGTCGCCAAATCGCGCATGGTACGCGCCGGTGGCCCGGTGATGTGCGCCACCCGCTATGGCAATGTGATGGCGTCGCGTGGTTCGGTCATTCCGCTGTTTATCGAAAAGCTCAAGGCGAACCTGCCGCTGACGGTAACCGATCCCGAGATGACGCGTTTCCTGATGTCGCTGGAAGATTCGGTCGACCTGGTGATCCATGCCTTTGAGCATGGACAGCAGGGCGATATCTTCGTGCAGAAGGCGCCGGCCAGCACCCTCGAGGTGCTGGCGCAAGCGATCCAGGAAATTTTCTCGAGCAATGTGCCGATCAAGGTCATCGGTACGCGCCATGGTGAGAAATTATATGAATCGCTGGTGTCGCGCGAAGAAATCGCCAAGGCGGAAGACATGGGCGATTACTACCGCGTGCCGGCCGATAATCGCGACCTGAATTACGATAAATTCATTCTCGATGGCCAGGTCGAAGTCAACCAGACCCAGGATTACACCTCGCACAATACGCATCGTCTCGACGTGGAGGGCGTCAAGCAGCTGCTGCTGTCGCTCGATTATGTACAACAGGAATTGAAGAACCGCTGATTGCCCGTGCCGGCGGCGCCGCAAGCGGGTGCCGCAAGCGGGCGCCGCAAGCGGGTGCCGCAAGCGGG